>NZBM01000009.1 GCA_002687905.1 bacterium
ACTGCGATGCCAATCCGCACATCCCCGACGGCTGGTCAGTCGAGGAGCATCAGAAAGGTGGCGCGTTCCACTGGAATGCTGCCAACGTGGCACTTCATCTCGACAAAGGCCAGAGGAACGGCAAGTGGATCGAGGGCTACAAGCTCCGCAAGGCGCTGGCAAAACAGCCGGTGCTGAACGCCAACGTCCTCGACTACCTGCTCGCCCACCTGCACCTCATCCCCGAGGAGTGGAAGGGCAAGGCCGTTTTTTTCTGGGGGACGATCTACCGCGACCGGGACGGCAGCCTCTGCGTCCGCTACCTCTTCTGGGACGGCGACAGGTGGAGCTCGTGCTTCGACTGGCTCGACAGCGACTGGAGCGACAACGACCCCGCCGCGGTGTCCGCAAGTTGAACTAGACTTTGGATTCTTAGTGCTTGCACTTGAGCACTTTGCCCTTGGCTCCGCGCCCCGCGCGAAGCCATTTTTTTTGCTAAAATAACAGGTGGTAGTAGGTGAATACGTGGCCGGTTACGGCTTCTCGCTACCGAATCCAGTTTCCATATCTGTGAGAGTGCTCTCGGCTACGGCTTAGAACAGTGTGCAATATGCAAACTTCAAAAATGAAGATACTTGGTGCGATATGCTGGGGCATTTTAGATGCCAGATTCGATACAGCTCGGAGAGCATTCAATGAGCAGTGGTATGGATGGCATTTCGTACATAACCGCAACCGGGACGGCAACCTCTACGTCCGCTACCTCATCTGGGACGGCGACAGGTGGAACTCGAACTTCAACTGGCTCGACAACGACTGGAACGACAACAACCCCGCCGCGGTTGACGCAACTCTTTTCATTTCTCACCCTGCTTCGGCAGGGTTGAGTTTTTGGTAAGTTGTCCGTTCCAGCCACCTAACATCTTGCCAATCTCATCTAATGCTTCTGATAACACAATGTACTTCTTAATATCAAGCGACTTTGTTTCCCATAAGATTAAGCTGAGGAGTTTCAGAGTATCAACTTTTCGTGTTGCCTGTCGTACGTGCGGTAACTTTTCGTCACGATTGAGAAATGCCGCAGCAAAAATATTTGAGGACAACCCACACCTCAAGCAATCAGGGGCGTACGTTGAAGTGTCGGAGCTCATGGAGATGTAGTCACAGCGAAGTGTTGATGATAATCTATATTTCACAAAAAATTTCTCAATAGACAGATGCTATACTTTGTGAGATGGATCTAGCGATCACTGTAGTCGTTGTCTTTGTTGTAGCTCAGTTGCTTACGCTTATCGCTGCCGCGGCAGTATGCACACTGGTGAGTGTGGTGAGCAGAAAATCCGCAGCTAACAAAGTAGCTAACAAAGCTATATTTTCAGACATATCGTATTATTGGCTACTTAGGCCTCTTGCGTATATACCGCTTACAGTTTTTCTGGTTGTAATGTTAGATTCTGCAGGGTGGACAGGAGGGGGATTATTGACGTCAGCGCCAATTGTTGTACAGATAATTTTGTTGTATCTCTTGTTTGAGTTTGTTGCATATTGGGTACATAGAATTTTTCATGGAAATCGTCTATTGTACAGATTCCACATGCCACACCATAGGATTAAGCGTTTGGAGTGGAGTAATGGACGCCAAGACCACTTTGTATTTGAAATACTACTGTTAGTAGTATTTGTGTCTTTGGGTCTTTTGCTTGGAGTATCACCTCTTACTTTCGTCACTACTATAATTGTGTGGTATATCTTACTTTCCCTCTCGCATCACAATGTCGCCTTTTCATATGGTCCTCTTGGGAAAGTACTTCTCTCTTCGAGCGCTCATGCGGTACATCATTTTGGCTGTACTTTTGAAAACTCCAAGAACTTTGGAGTGACGCTTACACTTTTTGATCGTCTTTTTGGAACATATGCCAAGTAACTTTAAATGGGGTGCGGGTATAGCTATGCATCGATTAGTTAAGGTATGTAACGCAGTTCGATTACATGTAGCATTGGTGTATGCCCTTATCGCAATCACGTTCGTCTGGGCCGAAGGCATACGCACTCAGGAACTTGTCGCAGTTCTTTGTTTTACATCGCTTTTATCTGCGTCATATTTACTTAATAGAATAACGGATGTTGACAGTGATAGGTTGTCGCAGCCAGGTGAGGAGCTTGAAGGGAATCTAGTATTGTTCTCTGTGGTACTGCTTGCGTTTGTGCCGCTTGCTTTTCTTGTAATGTTCTCTCTTCCTGTATTGCCGTACATAACATTCATAATGGTGGGAGCTTTTTACAGCCTGCCTGCAATTTCGGGAAAAAGTTTAAGGGAGATCTTGATACTTAAGAACTTGTACGCTGCCGCAGCCTGGTACGTATCTTTTGCCTTGCTTGAATCGGTATACGCGGGTGCGACTTCTTTTTTGGAATCTCTGTTGTCTTCACCGCATGTTTTTGCCCTGGTGTTGGCTTACGAGATTATGTGGGACATCCGGGATGCGGATGCCGATCGGGCTGCTGGCATTTCAACGATACCGAACACGTTCGGGATGGTCACGACACGGCTGTCGTTACTTACGTTGTTTGCATGGGTATTGTGGATGCGCGACTTTGATGTGTCGGATCCAATCTCAGTTGCTACTGTCGTGTTAATACCCCTTTCGCTTTTGGCAACACCAAAAACTCCTCGTTGGGTCTTTCACTTAACTGTATATATTATGTTGGCGGCTGTTGCCGTGTTGGTTTTATGGTAGTGCTCTCTCCTTTGGTGTTCACACTTCTTTTGTTGCCGCCGCTTGCCGCAGTTTTGTTGTTACCAATTCCAGCGATTGTGGGGCTTTTTATTGTTCTCGGGCAGGGTCATTTCGTTGGTTCGTATGTGTATCAATTCTTTGCTGGCAGACTAGGGTGGTGGCGCGTTGTTCTTTACGCATTACTTTTTATTTTGCTGTGGGCGGTGTTTATAAGCACTAAGAGTTTTGACGCGTTACTTGCCTTGACTGCTGTCGTATTTACAGCTCATTTTACGTGGGACTCTTCTCATATACTCGGCAATAGGGAATTGCTTCCGGCGGTTATCACAAGGCTTCCTATTTTCCTACTTTTTTCCGGTTTCGTTGTGGAGAAGGTCTATGTAGTGCCGCTGGTGCCTTTTATCGTGCCGCTCGTTGTATTGTTGCTTGGCATCTACATCTTTTGTGTTGCTTTGAAGGTTTTTCATTATGATATAAGCGATTTTTTGTTTATGGGAGGGGCACTTGGTTTTCTGGGGTTAATCAGCGTATATCCGCTTCTTTCGGCGTGGATCCCTTTTGGTTTTCTGATTCTTTATCACTATTTGCAATGGTACGTATTTTACTGGAAGAGGTGTGCCTCAGTTGGCAAAGCAAGAGTACGAAAATATATAAGAAATATGCTTATTGTGAACGTGGTGGTTATCTGCTTATTTTTGTTTTGGAAGTTTTATGAAATTGGTGATATGTTACGGTATTTTTTTGTGCCGGAATATTTTTACCTTTGGACACTTACTCACATAGTCAGTAGTGTGAGATTGAGATATTAATCGCGAGGCGCACGTGCTTGCCAGCGCAATCTTGATTTACAAGATGATATGATAGGCATGTATGTTATACACGGGAAAAGGCGACAAAGGAGAGACAAAACTCTTTGGAGGTGGCAAGAAAGTTTCAAAAGCTTCTGTTGTTTCAGAGGCACTAGGGACGCTTGATGAGCTCAATTCTTTTCTTGGACTTTGCAAGGTTGAAGCTGAAAAGTACGACATTTCAGTTTCTGGGCAGAAGGTTGAGAACATTTTGCACGATGTGCAGAAAAATCTGTTTATTGTCCAAGCTGAAACTGCCGGCGCGGACAAAGCTGTTGAGGAGAGTAAGTTAAGGAGGGCAGAATTATTGATAAACGATATTGAAAGTGAACTCCCACCGATAAAGGCGTTCTTTATTTCAGGCGGCACCGAGCTTGCAGCGCGAATTGATGTGGCGCGAACGCTTGCACGACGCGCCGAGAGGCGCGTCGTGGGGGTGGTAGAGAGCAAAGAGAGAAAATTGGGAAAGTATAGCTTGGCATATATGAACAGACTCTCCTCATTACTCTATACACTGGCTCGACTAAGTAACCATAAATCTGGTATAAGTGAAGAGTCTCCAGACTATAAGTAATTTGGAGGCGCCAAATTTTGGCTCTGTTGAGCCAAAATTTGCGACCGAATCGGTTCGGTCGCAAAAATAGATGGCGGTTGTAGCTCAGCTGGTAGAGCACTCGGTTGTGGTCCGAGAGGTCACGGGTTCGATCCCCGTCAATCGCCCATGGTAGGAAATTTCAAAAAAGGTGAATGGTTTTTAGCACTTTTTAATCTTCTCTATATTCTTGGTTTTGGGGGATATTACATCTCCATAAAAAATTTCGAGTTCCTCTGGTACGTTGCAGTGCTCGTCTTCTTTTTCCTACTTGTAGTGCTTACGTTAAAAAAGAGCAAATTTGATTACACAATTCTCTGGGGACTTTCACTCTGGGGGTTTCTCCATATGGCAGGGGGCGGGGTGCCGGTAGGAGATGGAGTGCTTTATGGATACCAATTACTTTCGCTAGTAGATAATGGCGGGGGCTTCTTTATTCTCAAATTTGATCAATTAGTGCACGCATTTGGCTTCGGAGTGGCAACACTTTTTATATATCATCTACTAAAACCGTATCTAAATGAAAAAACTAATTGGGGAGCCGTCTATGCAATTCTCATTGCCGCTGGTTCAGGCCTAGGAGCTCTTAATGAAATAGTTGAGTTTGTTGCGGTTGTATCATTCCCAGAGACAGGAGTCGGCGGTTATGCAAATACTGCTCTTGATCTGGTGTTTAACATAATTGGCGCCACTCTCGCCGTGATTTTCATTCACGTCCGCCGGCTAAAAACGGCAAGAGGTAATTAGCCAACGTGGGCTCGATTCCCGGTAGGCACCCAAGAAATTGCGGGGGCGACGTATCCTGGTATGCTAATAAGCGAGCGGGCGAGGTAGCTGAAAAACTTACCTCTTGGTTCGATAGGTAGAAGTTCAAGATTCAAAGCGGAGCTTCGGTTCTGGAAATGGAACTAGTAATTGAAGCCAGAAAGGGTTAGTAATTTTAAGTTAACTGATATAATTTTCCTCAATGCAAATTAAAGACCACAAAGTTGGACCGAATAATTTATTCGTACGGGAAGCAATTCCCGACACTAAGAGCTTTGACTCCCCGCTTGTGCTTGTGCACGGCTCTTTTGGAGGCGCGGAGATGTGGAAGATGGTTGCGCACGGTCTTTCTGAGATGGGATTTCATGCCTACGCTCTTTCACTTCGTGGGCATATGCCAAATGAGAAAATTAATCTTGGCGAGGTAGGTATGAGCGACTATGTGGAGGATATAAAGCAGGTAATAGAAGCTCTTAAGCTAGAGAGTCCAGTTGTGGTGGGCCACAGTATGGCAGGGCTCCTCGTACTAATGTATACAAAAGACAATCCTGTCAAAGCGGCTGTATTAATTGATCCGAGTACATCTAGTGAAGTACAAAGAGAGCCAGACGAGGTAAAAATTGCTGAGATTCCCGATGTATACAATGTGATGCAGGCAGGCATGCCAATGGATCCAATGGAAGTAATGAAAGCACTTCCTGATGTGTCACAAGAAGTTTTGATGCAGATGAAAGATATGCTCGGAGAAGAATCTGGCAAGGCAAGGCGTGACAGAAAGCGTGGTATATCAGTTCCTGAAGGGTCAATTAGCGCACCGCTACTAATTATGGGTGCCGAGCTTGGGGATTCTCTCCCTTTTGGAATTTCACTTGAATCATCAAGAAATATGGCAGAGTACTACAACGCCGATTTCTTTGAGGTGAAAGGTGCTACACATCCTGGTATGCTAATGGGCGAGCATTCAGGTAAAGTAGTCGCAAAACTTACCTCTTGGCTCAAGGGATTAGAAATTTAAGAAAATAATATGGATAGTAATAAGTTGACGTGGGCGGTCCTTATACTAGTTGTTCTGGTGGGAGGGTATTTGTTTCTAAATAATGAACGCACCGATGAAGAAGATTTAAAAGATGAGGTGGCGGAGATGGCAATGGAGGATTCTCATGAACATGAAGATGGTGAGGGACATAGTCACGAAGAGTTGGTTGTGGACGGAGAAGCTCCGACTGTTGATTTTACAATTGAGAAAGATTCAGTCGGCGGATGGAATGTTCACATCTTGACGGAGAATTTTGTATTTACTCCCGAGAATGTAAACGAAGAATATGTTGACGGAGAAGGACATGCGCACATTTACGTGGATGGAGAAAAAATAGCGCGAGTATATAACGATTGGTACCACATCGGCGCGCTTGAGGATGGAGAAAGAGAGGTTCGTGTTGAGCTAAACTCAAATAACCATAACCCATATGGAGAAGGCGGTGTGGTAGTAGAGAAGACAATCATACTTGAGGTAGTAAAATAAAGCCTCTAAAGAGCCCTGCCTGCCGGCAGGCGCAAAAATCGACTCAATTGATTGAGTCGATTTTTGTTTTAACCGTATTGAATTATCTGGACTATTACCACAAAAAGTACAATTGCAGATATACCAGTGGTGATAATAAGTGGTTTGTTTTTTATATAAAGACCGTAGAAAAACCACGCTACAACGGTTCCAAACGCTATCGCTTGAGTTGCAAGCGATATTCCTTCAACTGTTCCTGTCTCAAAAATCTTTAAAACTTGAGGGATGCTTGAAAGTGATGCTACGATACCAACCGAAGTCATTAGAGAGTTAACAATTCTTCGCTTCTTTCTTCTTTTTTCTTTCTCGCACTCGTTCAGGTTTTGGGGATTGTACATATAAAAATCGTATCACGGAGATTTTAAGTGGGTATTTCTGTATCCACATGTAACCTTTCCTCTAGGCAGTCGTTGTATTAATATATGAGCATATATTCATATATGAATACGGTAGATATTACAGACGTAGATAGGATTGTACGCACAACCTCTGCTTTTCGCCTGCTTTCTGACCCAACACGCTTTAAAATTTTGTGTATTTTAAGCAGGGCACCCAATGGAATGTGCGTTTATGAAATTGCTGAAGCGGTTGGTATCACACATTCTGCCGCTTCACATCAACTGAGTAGGCTTGAAGACAAGAAGATAGTGAAGTGTTTTAGGCATGGTCAATCTGCGTGTTATGAATTGACCAATACTCTTTTCGTAAAGGACTTAATAACGGTTATGAAATCTTTTAAGAAATAATGTATGCAAAATACAACCACAGTTACTTTAATATTGCTATTTATCGTGGCAGCAGGATTCTTTTTTCTTACAAGAGGGGATAAATTTGAGCTTCCGGAGGGGGAAACCACTTCACTTGAAGAGAAAGAAGAAAAGAAGGAGAATGTAGATATTATGAAAGAAGTAGAAAGTTCAGGAGACAAAACTGCTCGTGTTTCTGAAAGAGAAGTTTTTGTTACAGACGGAGTTAGGCACTCAATCCCACTAAACGAAATACTTTCAGGAGGTCCTCCAAAAGATGGAATTCCTTCAATCTATGAGCCAAAATTTATTTCAATCAAAGAGGCCAGAGATTTTTTGGATGATAATAGTCCTGGGTTGGGTGTAAAAATTGGTGAGGTTTCGAGGTTTTATCCATATCAGATACTTGTATGGCATGAGCTTGTTAATGACACATTAAATGGGGAGGATATTTTGGTTTCTTATTGTCCACTTTGTCTTACAGGTGTCGTATTTGATAGAAGAGTTGACAGCAAAGCAGTTGAATTTGGCGTTTCCGGTAAGCTTTGGAAGTCTAATCTTTTAATGTATGACCGAACTGGAGATTCTGAGACTGAGTCGTTATGGTCACAAGTCCTTGGTGAAGGAGTGCTTGGTCCAGAAACTGGCACAAAACTAAAGATTATTCCATCTGACGCTGTTAGGTTTTCTGATTGGATAAAGGAGAATCCCAACACAGAGGTTCTTTCAAAAGACACAGGTGCTACTAGAATTTATGGAGGCGATCCTTACGGAGATTATTACACGAACGATACTGTATCGTTCGGCGCAAGCTTTAGCGATACACGACTTCATCAAAAAGAGTTTGTGCTAGGAATTGAGGTCGCTGGAGAGTTTAAGGCATACCACACAGATGCTCTAAAAGAGGGAATCACAATTGACAGTTTTAGAGGAGAGACTATAGAGATTGTTAAAGATAAGTTTGGCGGGGTCCGAATGTCGATAGACGGGGAAGATCTTCCGTACATTGGCGGATTTTGGTTTTCGTGGTTAGCAGTGCACCCAGATACAGAATTATTTAAGTAAAATTATGAAAAAATTAGCAGAAAGTAAATATTTAATTCCAAGTTCAATTGTTGTTGCAGGGTTTCTTATTGCAGTTTCAATTTATATAGCTCAACCGAAAGGAGAAATTACCGATAGTGGTTTCGGGAATAATCTTTCGGCAACAGTAAACAACATAAATGAAGTAAATGAAGATGATCATGTACGTGGTAATAGAGATGCAAAAGTCTCCATCGTTGAGTTTTCTGATTTTGAATGCCCGTTTTGTTCACGTCTTCACCCAACTATCAGCCAAATTGTTGATGAATACGACGGTGAGGTAAATTGGGTCTACCGTCATTTTCCGCTTACCTCAATTCATTCAAGAGCATTGGGAACAAGTATTGCATCAGAGTGTGTGGCGGAATTTGGTGGAAATGACGCATTTTGGACGTTCACTGATCGTGTGTTTGAAAACCAGAGAGAGCTTGGAGTTGAGCTTTTCTATGAGATTCTTGATGAGCTTAGTATATCGCGAAACGCATTTAATGCTTGTGCTGAAGCAGAGGATGTTGTCATGGGGATTCAGGCCGACTTTGAGAATGCTAGAGAAATTGGAGCCAGAGGCACTCCGTTTGTGGTAGTAATAAATGAAAAGGGAGAGACATTTCCTTTTAGTGGAGCTCTTTCATATGAGCAAATTCGTTTAATAGTTGAAGAAGCGCTAGCAAGTTAGTATGAAGAACACAATTATAATTCTAATTATCTTAATATCCCTTTTAGTCCTGTGGTTTTTTCTTTTCTTTAATGGAGATAAAAAGGAATCAGAAATTATAGATACCCCGGATTCAATTACTGAAAATCTTGATAAAGCACCGGAGTTTAGTTTTGAAGATTATGAAGGAAATACAGTAGCGTCAGCTTATAGTGATAAGAAATTAACAGTAGTTAATTCGTGGACGACATGGTGTCCGTTTTGTGTGGATGAGTTGCCCGACCTTGCTCTTCTTCAGGAAGAATTCCCCGATGACATCTCTGTTATAGCGATTGACAGGGCAGAAAGTCTTTCAAAAGCAAAGAAGTTCTCGGATGATTTGGGTGTTACGGATAGGATGACATTTCTACTCGATCCCGGTGACAGTTTTTATCAGTCAATAGGAGGATTTTCTATGCCAGAGACTTTGTTTGTGGGGAGCAATGGAGAAATTCTTCTTCACAAGCGAGGCCCTCTTACATTTGAGCAGGCAAAGAAAATCGTTGAGGATTTATTAACCCAAGCCAGCAACTAGTATGGAACCAATTTCATTAGGCTTTGCGATTTCAGCTTTTGTAGCAGGGCTCTTAACATTTCTTGCGCCTTGCACACTTCCTCTTGTTCCCGGCTACCTCGGTTTTATTAGCGGAGTTCCACCAGAGGATTTAAAAGATCCTAGCAAACAAAAAGAAGTAAAAAGGAAAATTTTTCTAAACGGAGTCTTTTTCATTATAGGTTTTGCAATTATATTTATCCTTTTTGGAACGCTTGCTGGAGTTATCGGGCAAGGGCTAACCCCTTATAAGATTTGGCTTACAAGAATTGGAGGTGTCTTTGTAATACTATTTGGGCTTTTTATGCTGGGGGCTTTTAATATTCCATTTTTACAATCAGACAAAAGACTTCGTGCGCCAAAATGGCTTCAGGTAGGCAAGCCTTCAAGTTCCTTTATAATCGGCTCCGCTTTTGCATTTGGTTGGACTCCTTGCGTAGGGCCTATTTTGGGCTCAATACTTCTTCTTGCCTCAACCTCCTCAACAGCTCTTTCAGGAGCACTCCTTCTAACTGTGTTTTCAGCAGGACTAGCAGTACCATTCTTGCTTGTAGCGCTTGGCTTTTCCCACGCCGCGACTTATATAAAAAAGATAAGCAAATATCTTAAGTGGGTTTCTGTAATCGGAGGAATATTCTTGATATTTCTTGGGATTCTTCTTATTACAAACAACTTCAATCTTCTCATTCAGTGGGGATTTCAGTACTTTGGATTTCTTGAATATGAGGCACTTCTTGATCTCCTTTAATATGCTAGAATGGCGGCGCATTAGCTAGATAATATTTATATGTTTAATTCATTTATTGACGAAAGGATGAAGAAATCAGCTCTTTGGGCACTAATACTCCTTGTTGTTTTTCTTGGAGCAAAGACAATCACCGAGTTTCTTGGCTGGCAACATATAGGCGCTGACACTCCTGTGGTAAGTACAATTTCTGTACAAGGTGAGGGCGAAGTATTTGCTGTGCCAGATGTTGCTACACTTACTTACACGGTTTCGGTAGAAAAGGCTAAGACTGCAAAGGAGGCGCAAGATGAAGCTGCGCGGGTCTCAAATTTGGCACTTGATTATCTTAAAAAAAACGATATTGATGAAAAAGATATAAAAACAACAAACTTTAATCTTCAGCCACAATACACAGTCACTCCTATTAACTGCTTCACTTTTCCGTGTCCGCCACGAGAAAGAGTATTTGAAGGATTTTCTCTCTTTCACAGTATAGAAGTAAAAGTGCGTGAAATTGACTCTGCTGGCGAAATACTTTCCGGGCTAAGCGAGGCTGGAGGCGAAGGCTTAATTAGCGTAGGTAGTCTAAACTTCTTAATTGACGATGAAGAGGAGCTTCAGGAAGAGGCAAGAGAGATGGCCATTGACGACGCAAAAGACAAAGCAAAAGCACTTGCTAAAGATTTAGGAGTTCGACTTGTTCGAGTTGTTAATTTCAACGAATTTGGAGGAGGACAAGTATTCAGGGCGTTTGAGGAATTTGGTATTGGAGGAGATGCTTCAACAGCCTCTTCTGTTCCTCAGATTCCAACAGGAGAGAATCGAATTAGCTCAACTGTAAGCGTTACCTACGAGATTAGATAGGTCTCACTAGACAATCTTTAAACACAGCGCTTTTTTCTACCACAGAAGGCGCTGTGTTGACTTTTGAGGTCTGTGCTGTAGTATGCTCCTAACACCCCGGGAGGGGTTTTTTAATAACCAGAGAATATGAAGCGATTAACACAATATATTAAAGATACTAGAGGTGAGATGAAGCATGTCTCTTGGCCAACGCAAAAGCAAGCAATTGTTTTTACTGTACTCGTGATTTTTATTTCACTTCTTACAGCGGCATACTTAGGCGTCTTTGACTTTATTCTTACAAGATTATTGGACATTTTTGTTGTTTAAATTATGAGTAAGCAATCTGGAGATCAGGCGCGTCACTGGTACGCAATTCACACATACGCAGGGTATGAAAATGCTGTTGCAAGAAACTTGCGTCAGCGAATTGACTCTATGGTTATGGAGGACAAGATTTTTAGCATTGTTGTACCAACAGAGAAGAAAGTAAAGATAAAAGGTGGCAAGCGAGTTACAGAGGAAGAGAAAATTTACCCAGGATACGTACTGGTTGATATGGTGGTGGACGACGCTTCTTGGTATGTCGTTAGAAACACTCCTCGCGTTACTGGTTTTGTTGGTTCGGGTACGCAACCGGTTCCTCTTCAAAAAGAGGAAATAGAAGCACTATTTGCGCGAATGCAGTCAGACACTGTAAAGCATAAGATTGATCTCTCAGTTGATGATGCAGTTTCTATTGTAGATGGGCCATTTAAGGAGCTTGAAGGCAAAATTGGAGAGATAGACGAGGAGCGCGGAAAAGTAAAGGTAATGGTTCCTATGTTTGGTCGTGAGACTCCGGTTGAGCTAGATTTCTTGCAAGTTAAGAAGATTTAAGTAGGATACTCTCGTATGGTAAAAAAAGTTGAAAGAAAATTAAAGCTACAAATTCCAGCAGGTAAAGCTAATCCTGCGCCGCCAGTTGGTCCAGCTCTTGGGCAAGTTGGTGTTAATATTAGAGACTTCGTGAATCGTTTTAATGACGCAACCAAGGATATGGGGGGCGATATTATACCTGTTGAAATTTCAGTTTATGATGACAGGAGTTTTGATTTTGTACTAAAAACTTCTCCTGCTTCAAGAATGATTCTTAAAACAATCGGAAAGCCTAAAGGCTCTGGAAAGAATGTAGTCAGCAAAGCAGGTGAGATAACTCAAAAACAATTAGAGGAGATTGCAGAAGCTAAACTTGAGGACCTAAATACTAATGATGTAAAGCAGGGGGCAAAGATAATAGCTGGGACAGCACGTTCAATGGGAGTAGAAGTAAAGGATTAAATTATGGTTATAGACGGCAAGGCTATTGCCGAAAGTATTAAAACTGAATTAAGGGAAGAAATAGAAAGACGTGGTATAAGGCCACGTCTTGCGCTTGTAGTGGTTGGGGAAGATTTCGCGACGGATAAGTTTGTATCAGCTAAAAAGAGATTTGCGGAGCGCGCGGGTATAGAGGTTTTAATAGCAAATCTGCCGGAAGATTCTTCACAGACCAACGTAGAGAACGCAGTTAGAAAATATGCAGAAGACGAGAGCGTCTCGGGCATAGTAGTGCAACTACCGCTTCCAGAAGAGATTAATGTTAAGGATGTATTAAATATAATTCCTCCCAAAAAAGATGTAGATGCTCTTACTGAAAACGGAGAAATGCTTTCTCCTGTTGTTCTTGCGGTAAAAGAGATTCTTGAAAGAGAGAGCGTGGAGATTAGTAATAAGAAAGCGCTTGTAATAGGTAGGGGAAAGCTGGTAGGTATTCCAGTATCAGATTGGTTGAAAGAAAGCGGCGCAGAGACTACTGTAGTTGATATAAATACAAAAGATTTGGATAATCTTACAAAAAAAGCCGATATAATAATTTCGGGCACCGGATCTCCGGGACTTATAAAAGAAGATATGATTTCAGAGGAGGTTGTTTTAATTGACGCAGGAACAAGTGAAGCCTCTGGTAAGTTAAGGGGCGATGCCGAGTCGGATTGTGCTTCAAAATGTAGTATTTTTACTCCAGTTCCAGGAGGTGTAGGTCCTATAGTTGTAGCAACACTTTTAAAGAATGTTGTAGAGAATTCATAGAATATATGAAAGACAAGGAAATTAGAGAAGCTATAGAGTCGGAAGAAAATAGGCAAAAGGAAGGGTTAGAACTTATTCCTTCTGAAAACTATGTTTCAAAAGATATTCTTACTGCATTAGGATCAGCTTTTACTAATAAATACTCAGAAGGCTATCCAGGAAATCGTTACTACGGTGGTCAGGAGTTTACTGACGAAGTAGAAAATATTGCAATTGATAGAGCAAAGAAGATTTTTAATTGTAAGTTTGCAAACGTACAACCTCTCTCTGGTGCTCCTGCGAATATAGCTACGTACTTTGCTTTACTTGAGCCCGGGGACACTATACTCGGAATGGACCTTTCCCACGGTGGACACTTAACTCACGGACATCCTGTGACGTCTGCCACAAAGATATTTCGCTTTGTGAGATATCATATGAAAGATATTGAGACGGGGGAGATTGATTATGATGAGTTAGAGAAAATTGCCGATAAGGAAAAACCGAAGATGATTCTTGCGGGATTTTCTGCCTACTCACGAGAGCTTGATTACAAAAGATTTGCTTCTATTGGGAAGAAAATAAGAGCATACACAGTGGCTGATATAGCACACGTTGCCGGGCTCATTGCGGGAGGTGTCTCGGAGAATCCATTTGATTCAGGCTTTGACGTTATAACAAGCACAACGCACAAAACATTGCGTGGTCCCCGAGGCGGAATGATTCTCACAAGAGAGAATGGAGAGATTTCAAAGAAAATAGATAAATCGGTTTTCCCAGGACTTCAAGGGGGACCACATATGAACAACATTGCTGCAAAAGCGGTGTGTTTTGGAGAAGCTCTAAAGCCATCTTTTAAAGAGTACGCAGGGCAGATACTAAAAAATGCAAAAGCTATGGAGGAAGTTCTCAGAAAGCGAAATGTAAAAATGATTGGAGGAGGAACATCAAACCATCTAATCCTAGCAGATGTGCACGGATCTCTTGGAGTAACAGGAGGTGAGGCGGAAAAAGTACTTGATGAAATTGGTATTACGGTTAACAAGAATGTTATAGCAGACGACAAACTTCCACCAAAAGACCCGTCCGGCATTAGATTTGGAACTCCCGCCATGACGACTCGCGGTTTTAAGGAGAATGAGTCAAAGGAAGTCGCTGAGCTTATGATAGATGCCCTTGAGAACAGAAATGATGCAAAAAAGAAAGAAGAAATAAGAGAAAAAGTAAGAAACTTGGCAGAAGAATTTCCTATTCCAGAGAGTTTTTAAAAGAAGAACCTCCGGCCTGTAGGGCCGGAGGTAGTCGTAAGGCTTCACGCGACTGAGACGATGTCGTCATTTCCCCGCCGAACATCGAAACGACCAGGTTCGTCGTCCGTGTGTACGACAAGATTGAAATCGCTGAATTGCTGACGAAGCTCCTCCGCGATTCCGTGCGCAACGATCTGTAGTGTTGGATGTACTCTGCTTGACGCCCTCAACTCGACCAAGTAGACGAGAGCATGCAGACCCCCCACCAGACGATTAGGGAGACGATAGCCCATCGGAACGAAGTACTGTTTTTCTTCGGACGATACATCAAAAGAAGAGGTGGTCCTCGCATACTTCCGAAGGAACTCCTGTACTTTGTCCCGCAGACTTTCGGGCATCTGATTGAGATACCACGGCTCAAAGCCGTGAGTATCCGTTACGAGCGGCATTCTCTGGAGCACAGCTCGATGTCGCTGAACATCACGGAACGATCCGAAGTCGAGCGGAAATTCACAGCGGACCAAACCACATTCCCCAATTTGCCTGGGCAGCTCGGTCATTTGTGGGCGTGCAGGGAGAAAGCTCCGGTATTCCCAAAGAAGCCCGCGGTCTACTCCATCCGAGTTAACGGAGAGAGGTGGCAAGTCTGCGAGGAGAGAGGAAAGCAGGTAACCATCTCTCATCCACCAAGCATTGTAGCCTTCGGTCGCATCGTAGCGCTTGTGACCAAAGGAATTTGGGCACGCCACTGACGCAGCTTCCTCGATTGCCTTAGCGATATCGCGCACTTCCGCAAGAGGGTGATGCCGAAGAAGCATCAGTTTATCGGCCACCTGCCTGAGATTTGATATCCAGGCAAGGTTGGTGTTTGCGCCCGACGGTAAAAGCGAGCGTGCGATGTCAAAGGCCCTTGCCTTGATGGCCTTTTCGTACACGGCTTCTTTTTCGCTCTCATCGCGGGGATGTTTTCGCGCAAGTTCAGGCACGAGAACTTCAAGCACCTCAAGGTAAAGCGCCCGCAATGCCTCAAGCACCTCACTCGCGCTTCTGTGTTTGATCGGAGATCTGAACACCTGCTTGGAGAAGTTGATGTATCTTGTTGAGGACTCTTGGCCGGAATAGAGTGGCCAGTCTTGCACCGCTTTTGCGGCAAGCATAGATACGCCCTCGATGAAGATGATGATGGTTCCACAATCGCCAATTGACTTGTGGTTGTAGCCAACATAGTACGTTGACATGAAACCCTTGGCACCGCGCTCTGCGAGAGCCTTAAGGTGCTCAAAGATTCCACCGACAGAGCGTGAATGAAGAGCCTGCAGCATTGCTTGCGCTTCAGGTGGTATAACGGCACCTGTGTCGAGCACTACCACCTTACCTCCTTCAACAAGAGGTATCGTTACGTGATTAAGGTTGTCTAATGACGGCATGGTCTACTCCTTTGTGCCATTCCGTGTTCTCTGATCGCAAGTTTATGTTCTTATGTTTGAAGTGTAAATATGGACTGGGCACATTTACTGTGGCGCATCTCTTAAATTCATCTGTGTTTTGAATAAAGAGCAGTCTAAAGCATTTGACTTTTTCTTTTTGTGTCCCAAAGTTCGTGATTTTATGAAAAGATAGACTAGTTGTGGTACATATAATTAGCTTTCAGTTCTAAAAGGAGATGCCAATGGTTTTACCAAGACAGCACCTTCTGAGCATCGCTTTCGGTGAGAACCCTATGCTAATCGGGTTTGAGAGAAAACAGGTTCAGATTGTTTCAGTAGATCCGCGTCTTGGCGACAAAGTTCACGTCACCAAGTGCGCTGGACTGCCAATGGCCGGTGAAACTGTAGAAAAGCTTATCGAAAGAAATAAGCGCTACAAATTCACCATGAGGCCCCGCGAGACATACCCTCTTCACAAAGGGGTGTGTCACATTATCCCGCTTAAAGGAGAGCTCGCACTCAGTCCTGATTTTCGGGCAGTGTTTTCTCCCAAGAGTTCAACCGGTAGATGCGACGTGTTTGTTAGGGTTCTTACAAACGGGTGTCCGCACTACGACCGGACAACTTTCGGCTATCAGGGTCCAATGTATCTTGAGGTAGTCCCTCTCTCATTTGATATTGAGGTGGCAATGGGTCTTGAGCTGACCCAGTTCAGGGTTCAAGGAGTCACGCGGAGGTCTCTTACAAGTGAGGAGATAGCGTGCCTTCATTCGAAGTTCGGTATTCTTCGGGACAAGGAGGGAGTTCCTCTTCCGAATGAATGCATCAGGCTCTCTGACGGCGATAGCAATGGTGGACTATACTATCACGTTGACTTGGACAGGGATATTGTTGGCTTTGAGGCCCGCAGGTCTGCTGTTGAGTCAATTAATCTCACCACGAAGGACTCTCACAACCCGGAGGATTTCTGGACGCCAATTCCGCGACCTTCTGGAGGGAAGTTGGTCCTTGTGCCCGGAGCCTTCTATCTTCTTGCAACTAAGGAAAGGACGTTCATCCCCCCAAGCGTGTGTGGGCAGATACTCCCATACGACATCAGCGCTGGGGAATTCCGCCCTCACTACGCCGGATTCTTTGACCCTGGCTTTGGTGGGGAAGGTGGAACCGTCGGTGTGCTTGAGGTCAGAAGCCGGGACATGCCTTTCTCGCTCACGCATGGGCAGATCGTCTGCAGGATGGACTTCGAGTGGGCAGACGAGACACCCGATCAACTATACAGTGGGCATTACACCGATCCACGTCCCTCACTTTCGAAGCACTTTAGCCGTCGCCACAAAGTTTGGGATTAGCGTTGCAAGTTCCCCGTCCAGCGAAGTCTGGACGGGGACACTTTTTTTTTGATATAACATCCGGAGACGAATCATAGGAGGCCGATGATGGCTAATAGAAATTCCAGAAAAAATCTCCTCATCTGCCTTGAAGGGGGCGATGGGGCTGGCAAAGGAACACAGGCAGATCTTCTTCTGGCGCGGCTCAGGGAAGTAGGTGCGGCGTCCTTGATGTCGTTTCCAGACTACAAAACTCCAAGTGGGGAGTTGGTCGGGGAACTTCTCGCAGGGAAGCACTGGGATCTGAACGAAATGGACCCTCGCATGCTTTCAGCGTTCTACGCTCTAAACAGGGCTGGCGCAAAAGAGAAACTTCTAAACACGCTTTCTGAGGGGCACGTTATCCTCAATCGTTATGTCGGGAGCAACATGGCCTATCAAGTCTCAAGGGTTAGCGGCGAGCATGTCCAGGGGTTGCTTGAATTTCTTTACAGGCTTGAGTTTGGGGAGCTTGGCTTGCCTAAGCCAGACGTCGTTATATTTCTCGACGTCGAGCCCGAGATTTCCGCAGGGCAAGTTGGTGGCAAGGAAGTGCGTGACTATCTTGCCGGAACAGGACATACCGCTGATGTAAATGAGAGAGACACGAGCCTGCAGGCTCGTGTGTACGCAACACACCAGACATTCGTTTCTCGGTACGAAAAATGGCATTCAGTACAGTGTCTCAAGGACCAAAGGATATTGCCTCCCGAGAAAATCCACGAGCTGGTCTGGGAGGTGGTGGAACCCCTTATTTCCTGACTATCACCGATACGACCCGCACAGCTTGTGCGGGTCGTTAGCCTTTATAGCAAAGGTATAAGAGCTTATATATACTAGGGTAATGATTGCTGAAGAGTTGGAGAAAAAAATTAGGGAAGCGCTGGATAAACTCAATATTTCTGTCGAGGAGATTTCTCTTGAACATCCTACCGAGCTTTCACACGGTGATTATTCTACAAACGCTGCACTCGTTGCAGCAAAAGAGTCAGGAAAGAATCCAAAAGAGTTGGCAGAAGAGATTGTAAAAAATATTGAGAGCGGAGAAAATATTTCGAAAGTTGAAGTTGCAGGACCGGGGTTTATAAATTTCTATTTATCAAATAAATTTTTTGCTGAAAGTATTAAAGAAATTTTATCTTCTGGAGAAAATTGGGGAAGGAATAAAAGTCTTTCTGGCAAAAAAATTATCGTTGAGTACACCGATCCTAATCCTTTTAAGGAATTTCATATTGGGCACTTAATGAGTAACGCCGTTGGTGAGAGTATTTCAAGGTTAATGGAGTTCTCGGGGGCCGTGGTTAAGCGCGCAAATTACGAGGGAGATGTAGGTCTTCATGTAGCGAAAGCTGCTTGGGGACTTTCAAAGGCTGGTGGCGACACTTCAAGTATTAAAGCTTTGGGTGAGGCCTATGCAAATGGTGCCGCTTCTTACGAAGAAGACGAAAGCGCTAAAAAAGAAATTGATGAAATAAATAAAGTGATTTATGGAAGTTCTGATTCAGAGATAAATAAATTATATGAAAGTGGACGAACAACTTCTCTTAAATATTTTGAGGAGATATACGGGAAATTAGGAACAAAGTTTGACTATTACTTTTTTGAAAGTGAAGTTGGAGATAAAGGAAAAGAGATAGTCGAAGAAAATAAAAATATATTTGAAGAGAGTGATGGTGCTGTAGTTTATAGGGGGGAAGAAGAAGGACTTCACACTAGAGTATTTATAAACTCCCAAGGCCTCCCTACATATGAAACAAAAGAGCTCGGGCTGGCATTTATAAAACGTGACGAGTGTCCTGTGCGGGAGAATTCTTGGGAAGAAGCAAAAAAGACAGAACCATTTCCATACGATTTATCTTTTGTAATCACTGGAAATGAAATAGTTGGATATTTCAAAGTACTTTTATCGGCTCTTTCAAAAATTGCGCCGGAGCTTTCAGAAAAGACAGTGCATATTCCGCACGGAATGATGCGCCTCCAGACGGGTAAGATGTCATCGCGTACTGGAGATGTGATTACGGGCGAGGCCCTCTTAAATGAAGTCGAGGGTAGAGTAAAAGATAAGATGAAAGACAGCGGGGTTGAATTAAACGAAGAAACTTCAGAACAAGTTTCAGTTGGCGCTGTTAAATATTCTGTACTTAGACAGTCATCTCACAAGGATATTATCTTTGATTTGGAAAAGTCACTTTCTTTTGAAGGAGATTCAGGACCATACCTTCAATACACAAACGCCCGGGCCCTTTCTGTTTTAGCTAAAAGCAATAAAGAGGAAAAAGTTTCTGATGATGTTGAAGCAAGTATCTTAGAGAAACTGCTTTATAGATTCCCCGAAGTTGTTGAGAGAGCTACGGAGCTAAATGAACCACATTACGTTACAACATACCTCACAGAGCTGGCTGGGGCATTTAATTCTTGGTACGGAAATGTGCATATTTTGGATGGGACAGAAGACGAGGGGCATAAATTAGCTCTTACTAGAGCCGTTTCAGAGACACTAAAAAATGGACTTTGGGTTCTTGGCATAAAAGCCCCAGAGAGAATGTAGTTTTACACAATCTTTTATTTGCAAACCTTAAATCATAGGAGTAGGTTGGGGTTAAGCTGTTCTGCTCGGTCAATTGGAGGACTTTAAAATGAGTAAGGAATCCAAGCAGTCGGCTGGGATTGGCGGCTCTTCCAGAGTGCGAGAGTCTGATTGCAGAGAGTACAGAAGATTTCAAGCACAGGAGGAGGAGAGGGTAAGGAGTTGTGCGGCAAGACGTACTCCGGTCCAAGTTCCCGAGAACAGAAGGGAAATGCCAAGCGCCCAGCTGCGCTGAAAGCCGAAACTGGCGCCACACTTTGTGTGGCGCCACGGCTTTTATATAAAGTCGTGTGTACCATGAACAGGTTTTATTTCTTGCTCATTAATTTTATTTCTGTATAGTTTTTGTGGTATTGGAAGTGGAGGTTCAAGAACAATGGACTGTTGTTTGTATTCAGACGCCAAAACCACAACAGAACTAATGGCAGACATAGCGAAGATTGGAGGTTTGCCAGTCAACTTGCGGGTTATGCGTGGGGAAAAGACAAGTCCGGGTGACCTTATGGCGGTAATTCGAAGTCATACGCAAGACTGTATGATTCGAGTTGTTGTCTGCTATGCGTCGCAGCTTGGCGAGGGTGGCTGTATTCGAATCCAAAGGGCAAGTTTGGAAGAGAGTACTTTAGAGGTTGATCCGGAAGTTGCTGAAGAGCATGCAAGAACTCTCACCACACTTCTTGGGCTTAATGAAGACGAGGTGAAATCGACCTAGTAACCCGGCGCGTATGCGCCGGGTTCTCGACTTTTTAATAAGAGGCTAATCTGCTAGGATTGCTGATATTGCTTATGGATAAGAAAGCGGAAAAAGAGGATTTAACAAAGAGTGAAACGGCTAAAAGAGAGGAAGAAGTCCTTAGTTTTTGGGATAAAAATAAGATTTTTGAGAAATCAGAAGAAAAGGATTCTCCAAAAGGAGAGTTCGTTTTTTATGACGGACCTCCGTTTGCAACAGGGCTTCCTCACTACGGACATATTCTTGCTGGGACAATTAAAGATGCAATTCCAAGATATAAGACAATGCGTGGATATAGCGTACGTAGACGTTGGGGTTGGGACTGTCATGGACTTCCACTTGAGGCAATTATAGAAAGTGAGCTTGGTATAAAAACTAAAAAAGATATTGAAGAGTTGGGAGTTGGAAAATTTAATAGTGCTGCGCGAGATGCAGTACTTCGCTATGCTGACGATTGGAAAAAGATTGTGCCAAGACTTGGTAGGTGGGTTGATATGGAGCGTGACTATAAGACGATGGATGCTAATTATACGGAGAGTGTCTGGTGGGTATTTAATGAGCTTCACAAAAAAGGACTTGTATATAAAGGATACAAGGTTTTGTATTTGAGCCCACTTCTTGGAACCGAGCTTTCAAACTTTGAAGTATCACAAAATTATCAAGACATAGAAGACGTAGCTGTAACAGTAAAACTACCGCTTACGGACAAACCAAACACATCAATTTTGGTTTGGACCACGACCGCTTGGACTTTGCCGGGAAATATGGCCGCCGCAGTCAATAAAGATTTTGATTACGTGAAGATAAAAATGCGTGATGAGTTCTTGGTTTTGGCAAAGGAGCGTTTAGATACTCTGGACGATGAATACGAAGTGGTAGATGAGTTTAAAGGAAGTGTACTTGTAGGAGAAAGCTACGAGCCACCTTTTGCATACTTTAAAGACAAGGAAATTGAAGGAAAAGAAAACGCTTGGAAAATTTATCATGCTCCGTATGTCACGCTTGAAGAGGGAACAGGAATAGTTCATCTTGCACCAGCCTATGGTGCGGAAGACATGGAACTGGCGGAAGAAAGTAATGTGCCGGTGATCCACCATGTAAATAAAGATGGAACTTTTAAGGAGGAAGTGCGCGATTTCAGGGGAATGCAGGCAAAACCAAAAGGGGATCATCAGAGAACAGATGCACTAATTGCTGATAATTTAAAGGCCAGAGGGCTTTTGTTTAAAAAAGAGACCGTAATGCACTCCTATCCTCACTGCTGGCGGACTGACGCTCCTCTTCTTAACTACGCTATGGATTCATGGTTTGTGAGAGTTATAGATTTTAAAGACAAGCTTGTTTCGGAAAACAATAAAGTTAAGTGGGTTCCAAAAGAGGTTGGTTCAGGAAGATTTGGGAATTGGCTTGAGAATGCTCGCGACTGGTCTGTAAGTAGAAGTAGATATTGGGGAGCCCCTCTTCCAGTTTGGCAAAATAAGAAAACCGGAGAGTATAAAGTTATTGGCTCGGTTGAGGAACTAAAACGCTATACAAAGAAGAAAAATAATAATTATTTTGTAATGCGACACGGTGAGGCAGAGAGTAATGCAAAAAATATTTTAAGTTCAGATCCAAAGGACCCTGTTCATTTAACTGAAAATGGAAAAGAACAGGTAAAAAAAGCAGCAGAGTCACTTAAAGAGAAAAATATTTCAGTGATTTATCATTCACCCCTACTTCGGGCAAAAGAAACAGCAGAATTAATTGCAAAAGAGATTGGTATATCAAAAGAAAAACTTGTTATAGATAAAAGGATTGCGGAAATGGACTTTGGAGAGTTTTCAGGGGGTCCTATACAAAAATATTATGACTTCTTTGCGTCTGTGAAGGATCAGTTTAATAAAAAAGTTCCTGGAGGAGAAAATTTAATGGAAGTTAAAAGAAGAAGTGGGGAATTCATATATGACATTGATTCAAAACACGAAAATGAGACGATCCTTGTGGTAACACATGATGATACGGCGTGGATGCTTGCTTCTGCTTGCGGATGTTTAGTGGGTGACAGGATTAGGGAGCTTGAGACTGATGGTCAATTTATTAAGATTGGAGAGATTCAGGAGACACACTTTGAACCGCTTCCGCATAATGAGAATTATGAACTAGATTTACACCGTCCTTACATAGATGAAATAGAATTAATTGACAGCGATGGAAGTAGATTAAAAAGGATTCCGGATGTATTTGATTGTTGGTTTGAATCTGGCTCAATGCCTTACGGACAATTTCATTATCCATTTGAAAACACAAAAACTTTTGAGCCAAAAAGTGGCTTATTTAGAGGCTCTCGTGGATTTCCAGCCGATTTTATAGCTGAGAGTATTGATCAGACGAGAGGTTGGTTTTATTCACTAATTGTTCTTGGAGTTGGGCTTTTTGGAAAGAGTCCATACAAAAATGTAATTACAAACGGATTGGTATTGGCTGAAGACGGTAAAAAGATGAGCAAACGTTTACAGAATTACCCTGACCCGCTTTATGTTGCTAATAAGTACGGCGCTGATTCCATGCGCTATTACTTACTCTCATCGTCGATTATGAGAGGAGAAGATTTAAATTTCTCTGAACGTGGTGTTGATGAGATTTTGAAGAAAGTTATATTGCGACTTTCAAACGTCCACTCTTTCTTTGCTCTTTATGATAAGGGGAATTCATCAAAACTTAATACGAAAGATGTCTTAGATAGATGGATTCTAACTAGATTAAATCAACTTATAAAAATTAGCACTGATGGGTTAGAAAACTATGAGATTGATAAGGCAACAAGACCAATTGCGGATTTCATAGAGGATTTATCTGTTTGGTACTTGAGGCGCTCACGCGACAGATTCAAAGGTGATGATGAGGAAGATAAAAATGCAGCGCTTGGGATGACAAAACACGTTTTGTTTGAGCTATCAAAGACAATGGCGCCGTTTATGCCATTTTATTCTGAGCATCTGTATCAAAAACTGCGAGGAAAAAACGATCCGGAGAGTGTGCATCTTTCAAGTTGGCCAGAAGGTGGAAATGTGGAAGAGCAACTACTCAAAGATATGAAAGAAGTACGAAGTATTGTATCTTCCTCACTTGAACTGCGTTCATCTGCGGATATAAAGGTTAGGCAACCACTCCAGACTTTATTTGTTCCAGATGATAGTGTTGCAACCAAGAAAGAGTATGCGTCGCTAATAAAAGATGAAGTTAATGTAAAAGAAGTTAAAGGACATAAGGGAGAAATTAAATTGGACACAGACATAAGCAAAGAGCTAAAAGAAGAGGGATTAGTTCGCGAATTTTTACGCCATGTTCAGGAGTTGCGTAAAAAGGAGGGACTTACTCCCGAAGACAGGCCAGAACTTACGGTAGAAGCGGAGGGCAGGATGAAAGAGGTTCTTGAAGAGAAAAGTAATGATGTCAAAAAAATGGCTAATCTGGGCGATTTTCTGCTAAGAGAAACCAGTGGAGAAGAAATAAGTCTTGAGGGAAATAAGGTTATACTTTCTCTTAAGAAGTAATGTCATATCAATTATATAAAACTGAGGGAATAGTCTTAGCTTGCCTTGACAAAGGAGAGGCACACAGACAATACGATTTGCTTACAGAAGAACTAGGTTTTGTTCGTGCTGTAGCAAGAAGTGTCAGAGAAAATAAATCTAAATTAAGGTATTCTCTTCAGAATTTTTCAGTTAGCTCAATCTCTCTTGTTCGCGGAAAGGAAATATGGAGAATAACTGGCGCAAGCGAAGTCTTTAATATCTATCATTCCCTTAAGGAAAGTAGAGAAAGACAGCAATCAATCGGGAGAATAATCTCACTTGTGAGAAGACTTGTTCACGGAGAAGGAGAGAATAGTGAGCTTTATCGAATAGTTTTAAATGCAGTTTTGTTTCTAAAGTCTGCACCAGATGAAATATTTAAAGACGATCGCTTTGAAATACTAACTGTATTAAGGATTCTCTATAATTTGGGTTATCTGGCTAAAAAGCCTCCTTATGAGGAACTTCTTAACTCAATAGATTTGGACAAAGAGCTTGTGACAAGTGTCTCTCCTGTAAGAAAAGACTTAATTAATACTATAAATTCATCACTCTCAGAGAGCCATCTATAGTGATATACTTTTATATATGGACGGCGACAAAAGTCGGATAAATGAACTTAGGAGACGCCTTTATTCTAGAGGAAAACCCAGCGACGTTATTGAAGGAAGACGAAGGCTGCGTCCTGAAAAATACGATGTTAAGAGTGGTTGGCAAAAGAGTATTAAGCCTATGCCTACTTCAAGAAAGAAAAAATCATCTTTTTTAAAAGGTTTTTTAATATTCTCAATAGTGTTTTTCGTAGTTGCGATAGGGTTTTCGTCAATATATTTCTTTGGTGGTTCAAACGTCGTCTCTTCGGACAATATAGATATTGAAATAAAAGGACCAACTTCTATTGCAGGCGGGGAGGAACTTAAGCTTCAGCTTACTATCACAAATAAAAACAATGTTGAAATTCAGTTGGCGGATTTAATTATTGAATACCCTGAAGGCACGAGAACTGCCGGCGATATAGGAAGAGAGCTTCCAAGACACCGAGAAAGTTTGGGGAACATAAGGCCGGGAGCAAGCGCGAAAAAGACCGCAAAATCAGTACTTTTTGGGGAGGAAAATAGTCCCAAAGACATTACAGTTACTGTTGAGTATAGGGTAGAAGAATCAAATGCAATCTTTTTCACAGAAAAGAAATACCCCATTGTGCTTTCTTCTTCGCCTCTAGGGATTGCGGTTCGCGCCCAAGAGGAAGCAATTTCTGGTCAAGATATGACCATAACTGTTACAGCTATATCAAATGCAACCACTGTAATAGAAGACGCACTTTTAGTTGCAGAATATCCTTTTGGTTTTGAATTTGATTCTGCGACACCAAAACCTTCCTCTGGAAACTCTGTTTGGGATTTGGGCGACTTATCCCCTGAAGAAGATGTAGTTATAAAAATTAATGGAACTATTAAAGGCCAAGATGGTGAGGAAAGAGTGTTTAGGTTTTCTGGTGGAGTAAAAGATGAAAACGATGAGACAAAACTCGCCACAGCATTTTCAACGGTGCTTTCCGGAGTCTTTATTAAACGACCGTTTCTCGCAGTTGAGTTAGCATTAAACAGCAATACAGGCAGTGAGTACATTTCAAGAGCTGGAGAAAGAATTCGCGCCGACTTAACTTGGACAAATAATCTTCCAACAAAACTCACTAACGCAAAGATAGAAGTAAGGCTTGGAGGGTCTATAAATAAGTCTTCAGTATCTACGACACAGGGATTTTTCAGATCTCTTGATAGCACTATTGTATGGGACCAGACCACGACCCCTCAACTGGCTTCAATTAATGCCGGGGAAAGTGGGCGGGTAGCTTTCACTTTCTCTCCTTTAGATATTTCAGACTTAGGTTCAATAAGAAACCCAGAGATAGCTATTGACGTGAAAGCGAGCGCAACAAGAACTTCTGATAGAGGTGCTCCGGATACAGTTGTCTCAGACGCAAAGAGTTTAGTTAAAGTTGCTTCAGGTTTATTGTTAAATTCGCGCGCGCTTCATTTCTCAAGCCCACTTTCAAATAGTGGACCTCTACCTCCTCTTATTAATAAAGAGACAACATATACAATTGTTTGGACTATAACTAACTCATCAAATCAAGTATCTGACGCGAGAATTAATGCTACACTTCCACCGTCGGTTCGATTTATCGGTATAGTAAGTCCGACAACAGAGCAGGTTACCTATAATCCGGTGGGTGGAGTAGTGACTTGGGCTCTCGGGGACGTGCCTTTTGGGGTTGGGACCACAAAAAGCCCTAAAGAAGTAGCTTTTCAGGTAGGTTTTACGCCAAGCATTAGTCAGGTCGGGAAAATCCCTGTGATAATAGGGGAGCAGACAGTGAGCGGATTTGATCAATTTACAGAAACCACAATTCAGAGTACAAATAATGCGCTTACTACTGATTTAAAAACGGAGTCCGGTTTTGATAGAAAAAATGCAACAGTAGGTGAATAGTATGGAAAATTTAATGGAAAAAATTGTTTCTCTTTCTAAAAGAAGAGGATTCCTATATCAAAGCTCTGAGATTTATGGGGGCTTCGCTGGTTTTTGGGACTACGGTCCACTCGGTGCGCAACTCTCTTACAATATAAAAGATTTATGGTGGAAGACGTTTGTATCAGGTCGTGATGACATTTATGGAATCTCAAGCACGAACATAATGCCAAAGAGCGTTTGGGAGGCAAGTGGGCATTTGGAAGGATTCACTGACCCTATGGTTCTGTGTAAAAAATGTAAAAAGCGTTTTCGCGCAGATCACCTCAACGACGCTAGTAAGTGCCCTGAGTGTAGTGGAGAGTTGGGAGAAGTGAAAACTTTTAATTTGATGTTTCCAGTTGAAGTCGGAAGCACTGGCGAGAAATCTACAACAGCGTATCTACGTGGAGAGAATGCGCAGGGAATGTTTGTTAATTTTAAGAACGTAATTGATTCATTTCATCCAAAACTTCCATTTGGCCTTGCTCAAGTTGGGAGATCTTTCAGAAATGAAATTGCCCCGCGAGATTTCCTTTTCCGTGCGCGCGAATTTGACTTGGCGGAGTTTGAATATTTTGTAAGAGAAGATGAGTGGGAAAAGTGGTTCTCATACTGGGAAGGAGAGATGGAAAACTGGATTGATCTTGTCGGAATAGACAAAAACAAAGTTCACAAAGTTGAAATCGGAGAGGACGATAGGGCTCATTATTCTAAAAGGACTATTGATTTCGAGTTTGACTATCCGTTTGGACAAAAAGAACTTTATGGTCTCGTATACAGGACGGACCATGATTTAAAATTACATATGGAACATTCCGGTGTTTCTCTTGAATACACTGACGAAGCCACTGGGGAGAGATTTATACCGCACGTTGTGGAGCCTACGTTTGGAATTGGAAGAACTATTCTTGCAGTGCTTCTTTCGGCTTATACAGAGGATGAAATGGGAGGCGAGAAAAGGGCTTATTTAAAGCTTAAACCAACGATTGCTCCTATAAAAGCTGCTGTATTTCCGCTTGTAAAAAATAAGGAAAATTTGGTTAAAAAAGCGCAGGAAGTTTACGCAAATCTAAAAAAAGAAATTCCATCTGTAATGTGGGATGACAATGGAAATATTGGAAAGCGCTATCGCAGACAAGATGAAATAGGAACACCGTTTTGTATTACAGTTGATCACGACACGCTTGAAGACGATTCTGTGACAGTTCGAGATCGCGATACTGGAGAACAAGAGAGAATTTCTACAAAAGAATTGGTTTCTTACATTGAAAAAGCACTCTAGAGTGCTACCATTAATCTATGTTAGGAGATTCAAAAGATGTAAACATTAACATCAGTGTTGGCACAATTATTACCGTAATTCTTTTGGTGCTTCTTGTCTCGCTTATTTTTTTTCTACAAGACTTAGTTCTCGTGGTTCTAACCGCTGTTGTAATAGCTTCGGCAATTGAGCCTGCCACTAAATGGTTTGTGCGGCATAAATTTCCGCGTGTAGCTGCAGTCTTGGTAGTATATCTTTTATTTTTTACAGTTCTTCTTAGTTTCTTTTACTTTTTCTTACCGCCAATACTTACTGAAGCACTTAATTTTCTAGCAGCAGCGCCACGTTACATTGATACTTTTGATTCCCTTAATCCATTTCGAGACAGTCTCTTTCTTGGCACACAAACTGTTGTAGAAGGATTCTCTATTAATGAGGGAGTCAACGAGCTTCGGGCGCTCTTTTCTAATGTGTCAGAAAGTTTTCTTGCAACAGTTAACTTAGTCTTTGGAGGAGTAGTTAGTTTTATTCTAATAATTATTTTCTCTTTCTATTTCGCTATGCAGGAAACAGGAATTGATGATTTTCTTCGTGTTATTACCCCTATAAAGCATCAAAACCACGTACTTGATTTATGGAAGCGCTCACAATTTAAGATTGGGCGTTGGATGCAGGGGCAACTGATACTTGCCGTAATAGTTGGAGTGCTTGTTTATCTTGGTTTAACAATTCTTGGAGTAAAGCACGCGCTTCTATTGGCCCTCATTGCAGCGCTCTTTGAGCTTATACCGGTCTTTGGGCCGATACTTTCCGCAATTCCTGCAACAATAATAGGGTTTGTTGACGGAGGAGCGACTATAGGGCTTTTGGTAATAGGTCTTTATTTGATAATTCAGCAATTTGAAAACCACCTCATTTACCCTCTTGTTGTGACAAAGGTTGTTGGAGTTCCGCCGCTTCTCGTTATTATTGCGCTTCTTATTGGTGCCCAGGTGGCAGGCTTTTTAGGTATTATTCTCTCTGTGCCGGCGGCGGCGGTGATACAGGAGTTTGTTAAGGATCTTCAGAAAGAAAGAAAGCGAGCGCTTGAAAACAGCACCGCCGAAGCGTAGTATCTCCACAATGGAGAAGAAGAAATTTTACATAACAACTACCATTCCTTATGTAAATGCCGATCCCCACATCGGCTTTGCTCTTGAAGCTGTGCAAGCTGATGTGCTTGCCCGTCATTACAGGAATCTTCAGCACGAAGTTTTTCATAATGCCGGCACAGACGAGCATGGTCAGAAAATTTGGGAGGAAGCAGAGAATAGTGGAGAGAACGTACAAAAGTACGTTGATAGACACGTTGAGTCAGTAGAAAAACTGAAAGAGATTCTCAATCTTAACTACGATAATTTTATTCGTACCACAGACGAAGCTCATAAAGCCGCGGCACAAGAGCTGTGGCGATTGTGTAAAGAAAACGGAGATATATACAAAGCGAAACACAAAGGACTATATTGTGTTGGTTGCGAGAAATTTTTAACTGAGCGTGATTTAGAAGATGGAAAATGTCCGATTCATCCTAATAAAGAACCGGTAGTTCTTGAAGAAGAGAATTGGTTTTTTAAACTTAAAAAATACGAGTCTTTTCTTAAAAAATATCTTTCTAAACAAGATGTGATAATTCCAGAGCACAGACTTAAAGAAGCACAACTTTTTGTAGAAAATGGTTTGGAGGATTTTAGTATTTCCCGCGAGAAAGAAAAACTTCCTTGGGGGGTGCCAGTGCCAGATGATGACACACAGACAATGTACGTGTGGTTTGACGCACTAACCAACTATATTTCAACACTCGGTTGGCCGGAAGATAAAGAGGGAAAGTACAAAAAGTTCTGGGAAGAGGGTGCCACGATTCAATTGGCCGGGAAGGATCAAATACGCTTTCAATCAATTATGTGGCCTGCAATGCTAAAATCTGCCGGACTTCCTGCACCAAAACAGATTTTCTATCACGGCTTCATTAACTCTGGTGGGCAAAGAATGTCTAAGTCTATTGGAAATGTAATAGAGCCAAAGGATTTAGTAGAGCGTTATGGAACTGATGCCACAAGGTATCTTCTTCTTCGTCATATCCACCCAACCGATGACACTGATGTGACATGGGAAAAACTTGATGAGTGGTATGAAGCAAATCTAGTAAACGGACTGGGGAATTTAGTAGCGCGCGTTTTGAAGCTATCTGAGACACATCTAGAAAATCCAGTTAAAGTCGATGAGGAATTTGAAAGGCTACCCAAAGAATTTATCTCAAACTTTTCTTTTAACGAAGCGATGGATGAAATATGGAGGTTGTTCTCTAACATTGACTTACACATAACAACTACAGAACCTTATAAACAGATTAAGGAAGATCCAAGCAAAGCAATGTCTGATATTGAAGTTGCAGTGAAAAGTCTCTGGAAATGGTCTCTGTGGCTAGAACCATTTTTGCCGGAAACGAGTGAGAAAATACAAAGGGCAATAGAGGAAAACAAAAAGCCAGAAAATCTTTTTGAGCGAAAAGAATAATAGAGCATGAAATACGAATATGTAGATATTCATTGTCATCTTGCATTTAAGCGCTACAAAGATGATTTAGATGAAGTACTAAAAAGAATGCGGGAGGCTAAGGTTTTTGCGGTAACTATTGGAACTGATCTTCCTCATTCAAAAGTTGCGGTAGAGCTTGCGGGTAAGCACGATGATATTTATGCAACCGTGGGGCTTCATCCTGCGGACAATGAAAAAGAGGTTTTTGAAACTTCAAATTACGAGCAGTTTATGAGGGACAGCAATGTTGTAATGGTGGGGGAGTGTGGCCTTGATTATTATCACGAAAAAGAGGAGGAGGGGAGAAAAAGGCAAAGAGATGAATTTGAAAAGCAAATTGAATTTGCAGTTTTGCACGACAAACCACTAATGCTCCACATTCGAGACGCACATGACGATGCGATTGAAATTCTTTCATCAAAAAAGAAAGAGCATGGAGAAAAAATACGCGGAAATAGCCATTTCTTTACAGCAAGTAAAGAGATTGCAAAAAAATATTATGAACTTAATTTCTCAACTTCATTTCCGGGAGTTATCACATTTACTAAAGACTACGACGAAACAGTGAAATACGCGCCAAGTGATTTAATACTTTCTGAAACCGACGCTCCCTATGCCGCGCCGGTGCCATATAGGGGGAAAAGAAATGAGCCGAGTTATGTGATTGAGGTGGTTAAAAGAATTGCTGAAATCAGAGGTGAGAATATAGAGGATTTGAAAAGGCAGATACTGGAAAATGCAGAAAAGCTAACTGGTCTAAGATTGAGCTAGCTTTGTTGCAGGGCTAAAACCCTTGTGATAAGCTGTGGCCTACAATATGGCAGAAGATAAAGACCAAGGCAGAGAAAACGACAACGGGGCAGAACCCCGTATTTATGAATTGGGATACCTAATAATCCCAACCATAAAGGATGATGAGACGGAGGAAGAAACGGCAAAACTTAAAAGCTCCATTGAGAGTGTGGGAGGCACTTTCCTCTCTGAAGAAATAGCTAAAGACACCGCACTTTCTTACACGATGCGAAAAGGTCATGGCGGAAAGTACGAGAAATTTGACCACGCATATTTCGGTTCCATCAAATTTGAAGCAGATCCTGAAAAGGCGACTGCACTTGATATAGAGCTTAAAAAAGATGACAATCTTCTTCGCTACATAATAATAAAGACAGTGAGAGAGAACACTCGAGCAACAGTGCGAATTGCGCCACAACTAGATACCGTAGCTACTTCTACAAAAAGGCAGCCAGTAAAGAGGGTGGAAGAGAAGTCGGGCCCTGTTTCAGAAGAAGAGCTAAACAAGTCAATTGAGGAGTTGGTGGTAGAATAAATTTATCTATGTATCTAAATAAAGCATTAATAATAGGAAACCTCACGCGCGACCCGGAGCTCCGCTCTCTTCCTTCTGGAATTCAGGTTTCTTCTTTTAGTGTTGCAACAAATAGAGTTTGGAAAGACAAAGACGGAAATAAACAGGAGGCCGCAGAATTTCACAACATAGTAGTGTTTGGCCGCCAGGCAGAGACTGTTTCTCAATATCTAAAAAAAGGAAGTTCAGTTCTGGTAGAAGGAAGGCTTCAGACTAGAAGCTGGGAGTCAGAGGGTGTAAAGAAATATAGAACTGAGATTGTCGCTGACCGTGTTCAGTTTGGGCCGCGTAGCGCTGGAGCAGGAGCGCCGGCTACAAATGAAAGCGCAGACCAATCAGCAGGTGGGGCAAAAAGTGGGGGAGATTCAATAGAGTATCCTCAAGAAGATATTAATCCAGACGATATACCATTTTAAATATGAGTGCAGATTATTTTTCAACACACGGAATAAAATATATTGATTACAAAGATACAGAGATCCTTAAGCGCTTTCTTAATCCTCACGGAAGGATTCTTGCAAGAAAAAGAACAGGACTCTCTGCAAAGCACCAACGTGAGCTTGAGCAGGCGGTAAAGCGGGCTCGTTTTATGGGACTTCTTCCTTACGTTTCTCGATAAATTGATTCTCTAGAGTGGCTCTATGGAGCCAAAATAATCGACTCAACCGGTTGAGTCGATTATTTTGCTCTCTCTACATACTCACCGGTCTCTGTGTTTATTCTTATAGAGTCTCCAACTTCTATAAAAAGAGGGGTAGTTACGGTCGCTCCGGTCTCAAGCACTACTTGTTTGTTTCCGCTTTGTGCAGTATTTCCTTTAGTCGCCGGTGGAGCTTCTGTAACTACAAGATCGACTTTAATAGGAAGCACTACTCCTATAATGTTTTCATTAAAAAACTTTGCCTCAACTAAAGTATCTTGCTTTAGAAACTTAGCTCGTTCTCCTATTATTGATTCTTTGAGAGGGAATCTATCTTTCGGATTGTCTGGGTCTGAAAACCAAAATTCCTCACGATTGTTGTATATGTATTTAATCTCTCTTTTTTCTATTTCGGCCTCTTTTACCTTATCTGACTGACGAAAGGCTCTTTCAGTCACAGAGCCTGTGAGAAGGTTTCTTAGTTTTGTCTGATTGGTTGGTTTTTGCCTTTGTTTTTTTACAGTTTGAGAACTTATAACCTCATAAGGTTCCCCACCAATAATGATTGTCTTTTTTGGACTAATTTCATTGTAAGAAAGCATAATGAAGAAAAGTTTACGATAAATTCATTTTACTGCAACCTGAAACCTAGACTCCTCTATCTTAGTTGCAAATAACAAGGAGGTCGAATAATATAGCAAGCACTACAGGGGGAGCGTCAAGCTTTCTCCCTGTGGCCTCAAATATGGGATTGCTAGACACAGAAAATGACCTCGTTGATCTTTGTGAAAAGAGCGATGAGGAAGTACTGAGAGAATCGGTGAAGAACCCGAGATGCTTTTCTGTGTTACTTGAGCGATACCAAGAGGCCTTTCTAAGAAAAGCAGAAAGAGTTTTAAGGAGTCGTGAGGATGCAGAAGATGTGGTCCAAGAGACTTTCAGTAAGATCTATCTAAATGCTGAACGATTTCAAGTGGTAGAAGGTGCTTCATTTAAGTCGTGGGGTTACAAAATCCTCATGAACACTTCGTTTACGAAGTATCAGAAGCTAAAAAAAGACAGGGGAGCTATAGCTCCAATTGATCCTGAATTTTACGAAGTGCTTCCCGATACTTTAAGTAGGCAGTTTGAAAAACAGGAAGTGTCAGACTATTTAGTATCTGTTTTATCAAAGATGCCGGAACACTTAAGGCGTGTACTTGAGCTTCACTTCATTGAAGGCCGTCCACAGCAGGAAATTGCTGAAATAGAAGGAGTCTCTGTTGGGGCAATAAAAACTAGGGTGCATCGTGCCAAAGAAGCGTTTAAAAATATAGAAAACACAATGAAGATATGAACGAAAAAGAATTACAAAATAGAATAATGAGAAGAGTGGTGAGTATGTATTACCTTAAGAAGGTAATTAACCCAGTCATGCTAAAACTCTACGCGCTAGCTGCGGTTGCCGCATTTATGACATCAATAGTTTCTGTGAAGAGTGTAATTGCAAATATGCCAGGCCTTTTTGAGGTAAACAGCCTTGTTTACTTTTCAAAATACGCACTCACTCACACAGAGCTATCCGTCCAGCTTTCAATCGCACTTGCCGGAGTTGTGGCTGTGCTATTAGTTAAGGATTCTCTTTCAAAAATAACTCACTCAAGAGAGTTAGTCGTTTAATTCTTTCTTAATATCCTTAAGGATTTGGTTTGACACTTTCTTATTTTCTTTAAGGTATTGCCTGGTTGCATCGTACCCACGACCAAGTTTCTGGTCTCCATAACTGTATGAGGCGCCGCTTTTAGACACAATGTCAAGCTTCTCTCCTAATGCCAGAATCTCGCCCTCGCGCGAGATTCCTTCGTTGTACATAAGATCAAATTCTACTGCTCGGAAAGGCGCAGCAACTTTGTTTTTAACTATCTTTACACGATGTCTTCCGCCCATTACCTCATCCGCCTTTTTGATTTGGGCAATTCGCCTAATATCTATTCTTACAGATGTGTAGAATTTAAGAGCTTTTCCTCCGGGAGTTGTTTCTGGGTTTCCAAACATAACACCGATTTGCATTCTTATTTGGTTTATGAAAATTACAACGGTCTTACTTTTTGCCACAATTGCAGTTAGCTTTCGGAGCGCTTGGCTCATTAGGCGAGCCTGTTTTCCAACATGGTGTGCTCCCATATCTCCTTCAATTTCATCTTTTGGAGTAAGTGCCGCAACAGAGTCAACAACTATTACATCAATTTTTCCAGAGCGCACCAAGCTCTCAACAATTTCAAGAGCTTGTTCTCCTGTATCAGGTTGTGAAATTAATAGGTCATCAATTTTAACCCCAATCTTTTTTGCGTATTCTGGATCCATTGCGTGTTCTGCATCAATAAACGCGCAGATCCCTCCGTCTTTTTGAGCTTCGGCTACAGCGTGGAGTGAAAGCGTAGTCTTTCCAGAAGACTCTGGTCCAAAAATCTCAACGATACGTCCTCGTGGGAGTCCTCCAATTCCAAGCGCCCAGTCAATTCCAACGGAACCAATAGAGATTGCGTCAACATTTACCTTAGGACGCTCGCCAAGCTTCATTATGGCTTCATCACCAAACTTAGTTTTAATTTCACTTATTGCATCGTCGACGTTACCCTCTGCTTTTTTTGTTGTTTTTTTGGTTGCCATATTATCTATAAACTAATTCAATAACTTCTTTAGTAGTTCTGTCAAAGCGATCTCTCGCAACAATGGTCATTATAGAATAGCCGGGGGAGACCAGCAATTTCTCTTTAAAATTGCCTTCTTCATCTATAAAAATAGGCCTATCGTTAAGTGATATATAAGATACATTTCTAGCTACTCCAGAAATACTTACTAAAGGATTATCTACGACGGCACCGCTTATGGGATTTTCAATCTTTACTACTGGGCCAATGATTATATTTCTTGCTTGAAAAAGTACGTATCCACCAATGAGTATTACTAAAGCTAGAAAACCTGATACATAGAGTTTTGTACGACTAGGAAGCATGTCGGTCTTCCTCCATTTCACCTTCATACTCTTCATCAGCTTCCGCACTTTCTCCAACCAACACTTCTCTTGGCTTCGAGCCTTCAGCCGGACCAATTACTCCGTTATCCTCAAGCATATCCATAAGTCGCGCGGCTCTCGCATAGCCAACCCTTAGCTTTCTCTGAAGATATGATGAAGAAGCCTTACCTGCGTCAACGACAACTTGGTAAGCGTCATCGTACAAATCATCATCTTCTTCACTACCCGCACTATCAAGAACAGCTTTATCTCCTATGTTTGAGGTATCAGAGAAATCAACTTCATCAAGTATCTCGTCTTCATATTCTCTCGCGAGGTGTTTTGCCACTTTTTTAACTTCCACTTCTGTTATTAGTGGGGATTGTATTCGTCTTGGTTTACTCATATCTCCTGATAGGTAGAGCATGTCTCCAGCGCCAAGAAGCTTTTCTGCACCACCCATATCAAGTATTGTGCGCGAGTCAATTTGTGAAGCCACTTGAAGCGCAACTCTGGCCGGTATATTTGCCTTTATAAGCCCAGTAATAACTTGTACGGAAGGGCGTTGAGTTGAAAGAATCAGGTGTATTCCAACAGCCCTACTCATTTGAGCAAGCCTAACAACCGCGGACTCTAGCTCGCGTGGATATGCCTGCATAATGTCGGCAAGCTCATCAATAACAACAACAATATAAGGCATGGCTTCTGGGAGCTCCACTTCCTCTCCCTCTTTTTTACTCGCCCTATCCTTTGCGGGCTTAAATACATTCTCGTGATAAGAAGAAATATCTCTTACTTTCTCGGCCTCAAGTATGTCGTAGCGTCTATCCATCTCATTTGCGAGCCACTTAAGAGCAAGAATAGATTTCTTTGCGTTTGTAATTACCGGAGTTAGTAAATGAGGAATGCTGTTATAAAGCGTTAGCTCAACACGCTTCGGGTCGACCATTATAAAGCGCATCATCTCTGGGCTACTTCTATAAAGAAGAGAAGTAACTAAAGAATGAATCATCACAGATTTACCAGAACCAGTAGATCCGGCGATTAAGAGATGGGGCATTTTAGCAAGGTCTGCAAAATGAGCAGAACCGGTAATATCTTTACCGAGCGTTATAAGAAGAGGTTTTTCAGAATTACTAAATTGTTCATTTGAAAGAAGTGTTGCAAGTCCGAGTGTAGTTTTCGCACTATTTGGAACTTCAACACCAACCAGAGATTTTCCAGGGATAGGTGCTTCAATACGCACTGGATGTGCCGCTAGTGCTAACTCTAAGTTTGTTTGAAGCGCTACTATTTTTGAAAGCCTAACCCCCTCAGCTGGTTTTAGGGCGTAACGCGTAACGGTTGGGCCAATAGATATTTCATCTACCTCAACAGTTATTCCAAAGTTATGAAGAGTTCGTTTTATTAAGTTTGCATTTGCTTTGATATCACCAACGCCTGGTTTTCCACGATCTTTCTCAAGAAGAGATATTGGCGGTGGATTATAAGGTCCAAATATTGCTGTTACTGATTTTTTCTTTTTCCCTCCTATACCAAATAAACCTTTTTCCTCCGCTTCCTCTTCATCTTCATCCTCATATTCTTCTTCCTCAGGTCCTTCTTCATCCTCATATTCTTCTTCCTCGTAAGAATCTTCCTCATACTCATCATAGCCCTCCTCTTTTTTAAAGATGTTTAGAAGTCCCTGAAAACTTAGGGTGGGATGAATCTCAAACGTTATAAGAAGAGATATAGTGCTTGCAGCAACCAATATCAAAAGGCTTCCGAATGTATCAAATAGGGAAACTAAAGGAGAGGAAACAAGACCACCCACAAGCCCGCCTTTTCCATCAAGCACAAGCTCTATCAGACCAAGTCCTGACAGAAGAAATATGACAGCAGTTATTGTTTTTAGGGGGCCAAATGGGTTGTCAAAAGCTTGAAAGAAGGTAAGGGAAAGCATTACAAGTAGAAATGGGAGAAGGAAATATCCTACTCCTAAAAGGTATGTGAGGCCGCCGTATACCCAATTTCCAGCCATACCAGCGTACCCAAGGGAGGCCAGTACTAGAAATATGGAGATAACCAGAAAAAGCACTGCCCAGACGCCTCGCATAGTGTCTTCTTTTAGACTAGCAAACCACGAACGGAAGTTGCTTGTCCGTTTCTTCTTTCGTTTAGCCATTTTGCTCCTAAATGATAGCACGCAGTAAGTGGTGCAAAAAATTTTTCGTGATGTTTTTAGGTTGCAAATACATAAAAGTTGTATTCAAGTGCTAAATGCCCTTGCAAGCGTATAGGACAATTATATAATGGACACATTAATCGTCCTTTATTAAAAGACATTAAGGACATATATAAAAGACAGATAAAAGACATATCTCATGGACAACATAAAAGACAATAAATTGTCCGATAGAAATAAGAGTAGTTTTAATGTTGATCCATTTGGTGAGAACAAGGCATGTATCTTTGCTTACCAAAAAGCAGAGAGGATATCTGTGGCAATTCATCTTGTTACAAATTTTGTCCCAGAAGGCGAGCCTGTGCGAAATGTCCTTAGGGACAAATCAATATCTGTTTTATCGGACATATTGACCTTAAGGGGAGGTCTGCGTTCCACTGGTTCTGAAAATGTAAATAGAATTATCGCCAAGCTATATGAAATTGTATCGCTTTTAACGGTGGTTCAGTCCTCTGGGCATATATCTGCGATGAATTTAGACATTATAAAAAATGAGTGCAATAGCTTATGTGCTTTTTTAAGAGAGGTTGAGGACATGGAGGGTTCAGAGAGTTTAAATTTACCAGTAGCATTTTTTAAGGTCTATTCAGAGCCACTAACTATGTTTAAAGGTCAAAAAGTAAAAGACACTCAAAAGTCCTTTAAAGAGCCTGTTACTTCAAAAGGACAAGTTAAGGAAAGAATACCACGAGCTTCTAAAGGTCACGGCAAAAGGAGGGACGCTATACTTGCTTTATTTGGCGAAAAAGAAAGGATAAATGTAAAGGATGCTGCGGTCGCTATCCCTGACTGCAGCGAAAAGACACTACAAAGAGAGCTAGTATCAATGGTTTCTGAAGGGATTTTGAAGAAGGAAGGGGAGAGAAGGTGGAGTACATATTCTCTGGTTTAAGAGGCTAAAATATTGACATTTCCTGATTTTGGGGTCTTTTTTTAGTCTCATTGACATTTTGTGGGTACACCGATACTCTACTCATTGTGTTTGGTGTCAGATAAAGAAAAAGCCTTATTTTTTGGGGCTTTTATTTATTCTGGTTATCCACACGGGTCTTTGTCGCTAGGCTATTTTTGAGCATATAATCTAGCGTAAGACAGTAACTTAAATCTTTTTAGGTAACTGTCTTTGCACGATACTGATAGAAAGTGCGGCAGAGTCGAGCAGGACTTTGACAACAAAATATCCTGCGAAGCCGCGACGGTTATTCCGTCGTGCACTTTATTGTTTTTCTGAACGACTATTTCAATTATGGAAGCAAAAAGACAGAGACTCGGACTAACTTCTGTCAACTAACCTGCGTATATCACTTTGTGTCGATACATAACGAGTGATGCGGGGTAGTTAAAAGAAGGATTATCAGCCCAACATCTTTGATGTTGGATAATCCAAAGGAATGAATATATTGAGGTCGAAACAATGTATTCGTACCTATCAAAACGTCTTTAGTTTTCGATTAGAAAACAAGGACATAACTAAAATAGGAAAATAAAGGTCAACATGAGTATCACATTAACAACAAAGAGAGTTGCCGCAGTAGTAATTGCTGTAGCAATGATCTTCAGTGTGTCATTTGCACTTACTGCAACAAAGGCACACGCAGTTACACTTTCTGAACTTGTAGAGCTATTTATCGCGCTTGGAGTTATCGGCCCGGATAAGGCTGAACAAGCTCGCTCAGTTCTCGCTAGTCAGGAAAGTGGATCAACAGGAGGAAATGGATTTACCTTCACAAAGAGCTTCTCACAAGGAGACTCTGACTCTGAAGTTAAAGAAATCCAGAAATTCCTAAACACTGACTCTGACACGCAAGTTGCAGCGTCAGGCGTTGGATCAGCAGGAAATGAGACCAACTTCTTTGGTGGACTCACCAAGGCAGCTGTAATCAAGTTTCAAGAGAAGTACGCTTCAGAAGTTCTAGCACCAGTTGGACTTTCAGCTGGAACAGGATATTGGGGTTCATCTTCACGAGCTAAAGCTAATGCACTAAACACAGGTTCATCTAGCTCAGGTTCAACAGATTCAGGTTCAACAGACTCTGGTTCAACAGACTCTGGTTCAACTTCAACAGGAACCGGTCTTTCTGTGGCGAGTGTTAGCCAACCTGCTAACACACTAGCTCCTGACTCAGCGGCAAGAGTTCCATTTACAAAGGTGGCTCTTACTGCTAGCTCAGACGGAGACATTGTAGTTAACAACATTACGGTTGAAAGAACTGGACTAGCTCCAGACGCAGTCTTTGCTAATGTCGCTCTTATGGACGAGGACGGCAATTTGATTGGTCTTACTAAGACTCTTAACTCAAATCACCAAGCAAAGGTTGGCACCGACTTTACAGTGAAAGCTGGAACTACCAAGGTAGTAACAGTTGTAGCTAACATGGCAGCTGACAACTCAACTCGAGACGGAACTGTAGCTAAGCTTGAAGTTGTGTCAGTTAACACTAGCGCAACAGTTTCTGGCTCACTTCCATTAGTTGGAGCTTCTCACACGATTAACGCATCACTAGCAATTGGTGCTGCAACACTTAACCGTGGAGTGGATGACCCTAACGCGTCGGACACGCTTGAGATTGGAGAAACTGGATACACATTCCAGGCTATCCGCGTAACAGCTGGATCAGCTGAAGACATTCGTCTAAGAAACGTAAGGTGGAACCAAACAGGTTCTGCTGGAAGCGAAGACTTGGACAATGTTGTAGTAGTAGTTGACGGTACAGAATATGCTACAGAAGTATCTTCTGACGGCAAGTTCTACACAGCTAACTTTGGTTCAGGAATCGTTATCGCAAAGGGACTGAACAAGCAGTTCTCTATTAAGGGAGACTTGGTTGGAGGTCCAAACAGAACAGCAATCTTTGACATCGACAAAAACATTGACATCTACATTACAGGTGAGACCTTCGGATATGGAATCACCGGTGCAGCAGGTTCAACAGCAACAGCTGCAGCAGGTAGCTCACAGTTCACGACAGGAACACCATTCTACGATGGTTCGACTGTGACAATTAGTGCAGGTAGTGTTTCAACTATCTCAAAGGCAACAACAGTTGCTGCACAAAACATCGCAATCAGTGTGGCAAACCAGCCACTTGGTGGGTTTGACATCGAAATTAAGGGAGAAGCTATCTCTGTAGGTCAGATGGTATTTAACGCACTTGCCACAGGCAACACCGTTGAAGACATCACCAACGTTTCGTTGGTAGACCAAAATGGAAATGTTATAGCTGGACCAGTTGATGGTTCGGGTACCGGAGCTGATGGAACATTTACTTTCACAGACACCGTTACTCTTCCTATCGGTAAGACTACTCTTACCCTTAAAGGACAGCTAAACACTGACTTCGTTAACGACGACACAATTGTCGCTTCAACAACGCCTTCATCAGACTGGACAACAGTTACTGGAGACGTTACAGGTAACACAATCACACCGCCATCAACGACTGCTACGGGTAACACCATGACAGTTAAGGCGGCTACAACAACTGTTACTGTTGCGGCTGACCCTGCAACACAAAACGTTGTTGCTGGAACAACCGGATTCACATTCGCAAACTACCAGTTTGACGCCACTGACTCTGGAGAAGACGTGCGTGTGTCAACAATTCAGTTCCGTTACACAGATGGTGGTTCTGACCCAACAAACTGTCTTGCATGGGACGGAACAACCAAGCTTACAAACAGCGCGGTTAACCCATCAGGAACAGGTGCGGACACCTACACATTTAACCAAGCTCTTGTAATTCCTAAGGGAACAATCAAGACGGTAGCACTTAAGTGTGATGTCCCAGCTTCTTCAACAGCGGATGAAGATATCATCTTTGGTATCAACAACGCCGACACCATGGCAGCTGTTGGACTTGGCTCAGGTCAAACAATCACACTTACTCACGGAACAACAAATAGTGGAACGATGACAATCAAGTCGACAGGTACATTTACCGTCCTTCTTGACTCATCAAGCCCTTCATACAAGCATGCTTCAGCTGGAACAACCGGAAACGTTGCTTCAGTTCTTAAGCTTCGTTCAACAAACGAGGACATCACGCTTAACCGACTAGGTCTTCAGTTGACTGGTGCTACTGCATCATCAACAGCAGCCGACATCACAAAGGTTACGCTCTGGGACGGAACAACCAAGGTTGGTGAAGGACTATTCACTGGAACAAACACGGTTGCTACAACCACGCTTACAAGTGGATTCACACTTACTAAAGACGTAGACACACTTCTGACTGTGAAGATAGACCTAGCAGCAATTGGTACATCTAAGCCAGGTACTGCGGGATCACTTCACAAGATTGACTACGACGGAGATAGAGTGTTTGCAACGGAGGGTAACGGAGCAGACTCTGGAACCTCAGTTCAATCAAGCTCTACCTCAGACACAGCAGCTTCAGGACTACGTACAAACAAGTCGTACCCAACGCTAGCTAAATTGGCACTTCCAACGAACACACTTGCTAACGGTGACAGGTCACTTCTACGATTCAGCGTTACAGCTGACTCAGCAGGACCGGTTGGGCTATACAAGTTCACACTTGTATTTTCTACAACCACGGCAACAATGACTTCGCCGAACGTCTTCGCCTACACTGACCAGTTATTCTCAGTTCCTGTATCTGGTCTATCATCAGACGGTGCAGTAGATTCAGATGCGCCAACTAACTGGGCAACTTCTTCAACTCAAATTGAGTTCCTAGCAAACACTTCAACTGGTGCCTCAACAACCATTCAGGTTCCAGCGGGAGCTACTCGATACTTCGAGGTTCGCGGAACGGTTTCAGGCTCAGCAAGTGGTGCGTCTATCTCAACACAGCTTGAAGGTGACACGGGTTACCCGTCACTATCAACTCTTATGACACCAGCTCAGACGGTTGATAACGATGGAAACGATGACTTCTTGTGGTCACCGAACTCTACGACTACAGCTGCGTATAACGATGACGACTGGACCAACGGATTTGGTCTTATAGGACTTCCGTCATCTAATATGACTGCTGAAATCGTATCTCAGTAATAGTTGGTCGCTAACACAAAACGTGTTTAGTTAAATTAACTACCACGTTGGCTAGCTAGAGAAAGCAAAAAGCCACCCAGAAATGGGTGGCTTTTTGCATTTGTTTTGTTAGAATAGTCCGCACATGAGCTATGCTATAAGGTCAGTAATTATATTAGGAGCTGTCGGGGTCTTTGCTATTGGTTACTTTATTTTAAGTGATAAGCCTGGAGTTAATGATGAGAGTTTAGACAGCGCAACTACTACAGAGGTAACAGTGAGAGATAGTGACGATATCTCTTCTGGAGCGAGTGTTGATGTAATAAGTGATACTGACCTAGGGTCAATTCCATTAGTTACGTTAGTTGAAGACACAAGTGTTCCTCATCCAGACATAGAAAGAGAAGCAATCTACAATTCTCCATTTGAAGAATTAAAAGTCCTTATGGCCCCAAAATTTTCTGAAACTAGAGAAAGCCTTAGAAAAGAGCCCTACTCTATCTTTGATTGGCTTGAGTTGGCAATACATTACAAAACTATAGACGATTTTGATGGTGCAGAGGAGATATGGATATATTTAACAAAAGCTTCTCCAAATAATTCAGTGGCATTTAATAACCTTGGAGACCTATACCACTACTATCGTCACGACTTTCCACAAGCAGAGGAATATATGCTAAAGACTCTGGAGCGTGCGAGCGACCCTTCGTACTTTGTGAACCTATTTACGCTCTACAAAATCTCTTACAAAACTGAGACAAACCTTGCTGAGGAAACGCTTCTAAATGGTCTTAAGAAAAACAAAGATGATTTAAATTTACTTATGGAGCTTGCCAGGTATTACGAAGAGAAAGGTGAGAATACCAAGTCGCTAGAACTGTATAAAGAGGCTAGGCCTCATGCGCAGTTAGCTGGAAATACTTCTCTTGTGGATGCCATAGATCAAGCTATAGTTAGACTTGATAGATAATGAGATTTTTTAATAAATCCTCAATAAAATTCATAACAGGCTTTGTAGTAATAATTGCCGCAAGTCTTGTGGTGGCTTTCTTTGCCTCCTCGTATGACGGAGAGGGCACAAAGAAAATAAACTCCAAAACCCAAACCGCCAACTAAACTCCAAAAGGTTCCCTTGTACTGGCAAGTATCACAGCGCCAACTGCTATTATTAAAACAAGAGCTGCAACAACTGTTAGTTGTTTTTTAGATATCACGTTGTTGAAATACTAGCACTCACAATTTTTAAAAAACTGCATAATGTGGAAAACTCCGTGGATAAACTGTGATTATGGAATTCTCGAATGGAAATACGGTACAGCGCCTTAAAAACGGATAAGATAACTCATCCTTAACATCTCAGCCATGGCTGAGATGTTAAGGATGAAGTTTTTTGGGTATTGTTGGCTTAGAGTTTGCGAGGTTTTTTATTTTAGGTATAGTTTCTTTAGGATAACGGCGTGGGTAAGTTGCTGGACGACCGACCGAGCTCACACCAAGTGTCGCAGACGTGGCCGCCTCGACCCTCGACTGAGTCTGCGACATCAGGCTGCGATGCAGGATAGTGAAGCTCCTGCTGTCGCGCCGTTTGGTGCCACGGCGCTATACAAGCTAGGCCTTCGGCTTTAGCGCCGTGGCGCCATCCAATCGTTTTTAGTTGCCCGCCGCCCGGACCCCGGAAGTAGAGTATCGCTTCCGGGGTCTTCTTTTATATAAAAGAGCGAAGCGGACGCTAGGTCCGCTTCATATTTTTTGCATAGCTTTGATTTGTCCTTTGAGTTCAGCCTCTGCCACTTCCATTACCTTCATCTCGTGGAGCTCACAAGCTCCTACGGAAAAGGCAATGTTCATGATGATAATCTTTGAGCCATTTCGGTTAGCTCTTCTCAACCGCACTTTTTTTCGCGCAGCGATAATTGAAACCACTTCATCCTTACACATTGCCCCGCTCTCGCAATGGGCGCAGTTTCTCGCTGATTTTTCTCCGTCTAGTTCATGGCACTCGAAAACTATACCCATTTCTACCCCCTTTCTTTGATGAGTATGCACGAACTAAAAAGTCGGTCAATTGTTGCATGATTTTTATATGCTATTGTGTAATTAGCGAGGTAGCATTCGATTTACCTTGTTTGTACAAACCTGGGGGTTTTCCAATGAATAAGATAACCCGATTTTTCTCTGGCGGAGCGAAAAGTTGCCCCATCTGGGATATCGATCTCCCCCCACCAAAATACCTATTCCCCCTCAGCTGAACCGAAAAGGATTTCACCCCGTAAGACGGGGATGCACTAGCTACCTCAAGCTAGCTGCTAACGGCGAAAGCCCTCCCTAAAGGTACTGTGCTGCGTTTAACTGGCACAGAACAATGTCTTTTTGGAGGGCTTTCCTCTTTTCGTATCTAAAAATTGTGGTGTGGATTAAGTTCTTTTTTTAAATGCTTTTTGTTTGCTATATTTACCAATACCTTGCCGCTATGGGCATCAGGGGGATTAGCTCCGAAAGGGAGACACCACGATGACCGCACGCGCTTTCGCCGAACGAATCGACCTGACCACCTCGCAGATCGACGCACGGGCCTCCTCCGCCGGCGACAACGAGCTGGACGTCACGCAGGGCGAGCATTCCGACGGCGCCGAAGCCGGCGCCGCCATCACCGCGGGCAAGAGCTGCTGAACGTCGATGAGCAGCAGAGCTCGATCCGCAAGGGTCAAACACGGGCCGTCGCTTCAAGCGACGGCCCAACTTCGTTTTATGTGAATTAAAAACGCCCGCTGACTAGTTAGTCAGCGGGCCGTATTTTTGCGTCTCCCGCGGTCGATTCTTCGACCGCGGGGCGCTTTTCCATTCCTTAACGCCTCGCGAAGATGTTTCGGTTTTTGCAGGGTCAAACTTGAAGCCGTTTTCATCAACGACGGTCTGAAGTATCAAAACCCTTGTTTGGTCGTTTGGTGGCTCGAATCCGTCTTCCGATCTACGTAGAAGTTTTTCAAGACGCACCATCTTGATATTTCATCCCTTAGTGCGCCTATTTCACCTCTGATGTATTTCTGAAGCTCTTCGAGCCACTCGGGGTGATCCCCTGCAAGCCTCCTAATTTCACCCGCAGAGGACGTTGAGTATCTGCCAACCATCGCGTACTCCAATTCTTGGCGTTGCTATGTTACTACCTAGAATGGATTTTAACATCAAAAGCAGTTTTGTCAAATTAGGTTGTTATGGAAAACTTGATGTGGTACAAACACGACAGGGGTTGTAAGATCTTCAACATAAATAGGAGGTGGATATGATAACTTTTCGCACTTGTCTGCCTCTTCTTAATTTAGGCAGCATCCTAATATTTAGCGCGGGCGCATACGTATTTTGGTCTGACTATGAAGGAATGGAAGAGATTCGAATAGCGCTTCTAATCATTTATGGAGTGCAGTCATTTCTTGGTTTTCTTGGCGGCATTTCTCTAGAGTCTCTTGGCTACAAGAAAGCTCTTTCTCCAATCGCTCTCAATTTTCTTGGGGCAATTATGCCGGTTGGATTGATGATTTATTACGGAGGTGTGGACGGGTTTTGGGCTTTCTTTGTGTCATACCTTTTCCTCGGGCTGTTCTTTTGGTTCGGGTATATGGCGGCTTCAATCTGGACCAAGTTATTCGGATCAAAACAACCCGACAAGTCCGCGTAACAGGGCTTGTCGGGTTGAGTGTTTCAAATTTTTCATTTGTGATATGGTTTTTTTAGGCAACAAAGGAGGCGTAAATGAGCATCCAAAGACATCCTCCAATTTTGGATCCTAGCGATCCTGACAGAGGGTCAGATCGCTTGCCATATAGGCAAGCCGTTCCAGTGTGGTTCGCACTAGCGTTCCTGGTCTGGGGAGTGGTTAGTGCTCCTGTCGTGTATTTCTGGGATGAAATTATTCTGAACATCAGCATGTACGCAAGCATTCTCGTGAGCTATTTTCCTCCTTGATGATCTTTATGATAAAGCCCGGCCGGTCCAAACTTTGGGATCGCCGAGTGGTTTGTTTTTATAGTTTGACACACATAAATATATGGGTAATATAGCGCTACTGGACTAGAGAAAGTAGGCAGGGAATACCTATAAGGCCTACCGAGGTCGAATCCGCCAAGCGGGCTCATGGTCCATTTGGTCATTTTTATTTTAGAACAATGGCAAAAACAAAAGAACAAAAAGTAGCAATTTTAGAGAAATTACAGAATGCGTTTAAGGACGCTTCCTCTGTGGTATTTGTGAATTTCCACGGACTATCAGTCTCTGATACAAGTGAGATGAGACAAAACCTAAAAGAGAAAGGCGTTGGTTACTTTGTAGCAAAGAAAACTCTAATAGGAAGAGCTCTTAAGGACGCTAAGTTTGAAGGAGATGTGCCGGCTCTTGATGGAGAAGTAGCAGTATCTTTTACAGACTCAAAAGAAGACAGTATTGCACCAGCAAGAGCGATCTATGATTTTTCTAAAAAGCACAAAGAAAACATTTCTATTCTAGGAGGTGTTTTTGAGAATCGTTTTCAGAGTAAAGAGGAAATGGAAAGCATTGCTACCATTCCACCGCTTGAAGTTCTCTACGGTCAGTTTGTAAATGTTATAAACTCACCTATTGCGGGACTTGCGGTGGCTATAAACGCAATTGCAGAGAAGAAATCTTAATTAGAAGTTAAAAAAACAACATGGCAGAAGAAGAGAAAAAGGACGAGGTAGCGGAAGCTCCTGAAACAGATACAAAAGAAGACGCTCCTGCTGAGGCTCCAAAAGAAGAAGTAAAAGAGGAGAAAGAAGAAGGGACTGAAGTAGAAGTTCCAGCGAAATTCAAGAAGCTAGTTGAAGAAGTTGAGAGCATGAGTGTTCTTGAGCTAAATGAACTTGTGAAAGTTCTTGAAAAGAAATTTGGAGTTTCAGCACAGGCTGTGGCAGTGGCGGCACCTGGTGCCGGAGGTGACGGAGGAGGAGATGAAGCACAGGACTCATTTACAGTTGAGCTAACAAGTATGGGAGACCAGAAGATTGCTGTAATCAAGGTAGTCAAAGAAGTGCTTGGACTAGGACTTAAAGAAGCAAAAGACATGGTAGAAGGAGCTCCCGCTGTACTTAAAGAAGGAGTAAAGAAAGAAGAGGCAGAAGAAATTAAGGCAAAAATTGATGGAGCTGGTGGAACGGCAACACTAAAATAATCGACTCAACCGGTTGAGTTGCAAAAAAGGGCTTTTGAAAGCCCTTTTTTGCTTTCTATTGCATTTAATAGATCACTCTGATAGGTTTTCAAGCAGGGTGTTTTGAGGAAGAAACTTTGAAAGGGGCGCAAAAATGAAAATAGCGCTATATTGCAGAGGAGAAGGAATTCTTAGGTGGATGCGCATGTGTGTGGATGAGTACGAAGCATGTCTTTCAACTAAGTGGGAGGAGTTCCAGGAACAAATCCGGTCCGGCCAGTTTGAACTCTGCGTTATTGACTGCTCGGTCCGTGCAGTAACTCCAACGAGGATGTATCCGAGTGAGGCAGAAGAGGCCTTGTGCGGGATGGTGCGGAAGGTTCTCGAAGTCCGAGACAAGTGGTCTCGGACCAAAGATCATACTGGTCTCAATGGCGAGCGACTTCTGGAGAGATTTCGGCGGCGGAGCTCAAGGTGTTTATGTACTAGAAGACCTCAACAAGGAGGTAATGGCTGTGGCAATCGCATCCCTTATGGGCTCCATACCCAGAGTTGCAACAGCATGAATGACGGTTTGGACCGTCTGGCTCAAGGGAGACGGGAGGTCGTCATTTTTTATATTTTGTCAAATCTAGCGCTACTGTCTTCGGGTGGGTAAAATAGGGCTATGGAAATTCTATCAAAGTTATTTGGCTCGCAAGCTCGCGTTAAAGTAATGAGACTGTTTTTATTTAACGAAGGGGAGAGTTTTGAAAATAGTGATGTAGCAAAACGTGCGCGAGTACTGGATTACACAGCAAGAAGTGAGACTAGAACACTTGAGAGCGCTGGACTTATAAAACGCATTTCTTTTTTTAAGGAAGTAATGCGTGGGCGCGGTAAAAATAAAAAGTTAGTAAAAAAAAGAGTAAAAGGATTTACTCTAAATCCGAAGTTTAAATATCTTCAAGCGCTAAGAAATTTTTTGATAAACGCTGCTCCTCTTCAGCAGAATGAAATAGTAAAAAAACTTTCTGGCTCTGGCTCTCTAAAGCTAGTCATTATATCCGGAGTATTCATACAAGACTGGGATTCTAGAATTGACATACTAATAGTAGGGGACAACATAAAAACGACTAAATTGGAGGCTGCAATCAAAGGAATTGAGGCCGACATTGGGCGCGAGCTTCGTTATGCAATATTTCCTACAAAAGAATTTAAATATCGTCTAAACGTATATGACAAATTAATCCGCGATGTTCTGGATTACCCTCATCAAACCGTTGTTGACCGACTTGGAGAGTGGCAAAGCGCAGAGAAGTTAAAAGTAACACAGTAGGTGGCTCGGTTGTGCGACAAAACAGTCCACAGCTTCTTTGATAAAACACATTTGCGTGGTGTTATCATTAATATAGGTCGATTTAAAACAAAATACAGTTCTATAAGCTTTATAGCCTAGGCACCTGCTCGTTTATTTGAGTGGGACACACTGTTATATGTTACTAGAAACGTGGACAGAGGTTTTACAAAGGTCTTTCCAAGACCTTTGGCTTGGCATCATCGATTTTGTACCAAATGTCGTAGTGGCGTTGATAATCTTTATCATCGGTTGGATAGTTGGTTCGGTGCTCGGTCGTGTTGTATCTCAAATTGTTGCATCTCTTAAGGTGGATAATGCCCTAAGAAGTGCGGGAGTTGAGGACACTCTAAATCGCGCTGGTTTTTCACTTAACTCAGGAGAATTTCTCGGGGGGTTGGTGAAGTGGTTTGCGATAGTTGTGTTCTTAGTAGCGGCACTAGATGTTCTAAACCTCGACCAAGTAAATATCTTCCTTGAGGAAGTTGTACTTCTCTATCTCCCTCGCGTGATTGCGGCGGTACTCATTCTTCTTGTTGCTGCAGTTATTGCTGAAGTTGCAAGAAATGTTGTTGCCGGAGCTGCGAAGGCTGCGGGATTGGATGCAGCAAACCTACTTGGAAGTGTAGCTAAGTGGGCAATCTGGGTGTTTGCAATTCTTGCATCACTTGACCAGATTGGTGTTGCAACAGCATTCGTTCAAACTCTATTTACTGGAGTTGTAGTTGCACTATCACTTGGATTTGGACTTGCTTTTGGACTCGGAGGACAAGACGCTGCGGCGGACTACCTCGGAAGGATTCGAAAGGAAGTATCTCGAAAGTAGATTCTTTCATTTCACAACGAATTTCAAACAACCCCGCCCTGTCGTATACAGGGCGGGGTTGTGCGATTTTAAGCTAAATAAGTTGACACAGTGCCCCAAACGGGTATACTTCTAGCCACACGATGTTTGATTTAAGAAAAGAGCAATTAATGAAGCGCAGACGGTAGCCGCGGATTCTTGTGTGCCGCCAGACGCCGCTTCAGAGAGCGGTTTTTTTAATCCAAATTCGTGAGGACTTTGAAAACTTAATAGTAGAAATATATCGCATTTAAAACTCATATAGCGGTTTTTAAATTTCCTAGTAGGAAATTAAGGGTATACGGTGGATGCCTAGACTCTAGAAGGCGATGAAGGACGTGGCGTGGCTGCGATAAGCTTCGGGGAGATGCCTAGCAATCTTTGATCCGGAGATTTCCGAATGGGGAAACCCGGCCAGTAATGGTCACCTTAACTCTAGTTAAGGAGTACACCCAGGGAAGTGAAACATCTCAGTACCTGGAGGAAAAGAAAACAAGCTGTACTTGTACAGCACATTTCCGGAGTAGCGGCGAGCGAAATGGAAACAGCCCAAACCTGACATCACCTTTACTGTCTGGATAGTCAGATGGTAAAGGTGGCGCCGGGGGTAGTAAGGCAATGACGTTGCTTTTAAAGCAAGAGGAGTTACAAATTGTTTTGTTAGCGGAAGCTTCTGGGAAGAAGCACCCAAGAGGGTAATAGTCCTGTACGTGAAAATAAAACAACTCTTTTGTTGTTGTCCTTGAGTAGCTCAAGACACGAAAAGCTTGAGTGAATCTGCCAGAACTAACTGGTAAGGCTAAATACTTTTAGAGATCGATAGTGAACTAGTACCGTGAGGGAAAGGTGAAAAGCAGTCCGGTGAGGACAGTGAAATAGACCTGAAACCGTATATCTACAAGGAGTCGAAGAGGATCTAATCCTCGACGGCGTGCCTATTGAAGAATGAGCCAACGAGTTTATGTATATTGCAGGCTAAGCACTCTCGTGCGGAGCCATAGGGAAACCGAGTGTTAATAGCGCGAAATAATTGTAGTGTGCATAAGACCCGAAACCAAGTGAGCTTGCCATGGGCAGGGTGAACATCTGAGAAATCAGGTGGGAGGCCCGAACCGGTTGGTCGTGCAATTCCATCGGATGACCTGTGGTAAGAAGTGAAAAGCTAATCGAACTTGGTAATAGCTGGTTCTCTCCGAAATAGCTTTAGGGTTAGCGTCTTGTGTTCCCTTTGGGGGTAGAGCACTGGAAGGTGAGAATAGGGGGAAACCTCGTCTCTCCTATCAAACTCCGAATACCAAAGATTAATAACAAGGCAGTTAGACTACGGGGGCGAAGCTCCGTCGGTCGAAAGGGAAACAGCCCAGATCTCAAGTTAAGGTCCCTAAATTCATACTAAGTGCACTTAAGGAGGTGGGATTCCTCTGACAATGAGGAGGTTGGCTTAGAAGCAGCCACCCTTTAAAGAAAGCGTAACAGCTCACTCATTCAGGGATCCTGCGCCGCAGATAATCGGGGCTAAGTATGATACCGAAACTGAGGGCTTGTGAGTTTCATTGAGGAAAAAATAGAGACGAGAGGTGTTAGTAACTCCAGATCAGCTTGCTGGGGAGAATCGCATCTCTTTAGGTGTGGATTAAGGTGTGAGCTCCGACACGTGAGCATTGCGCCTCCGCGCCGCCAGGAGGGTTAAGTTCCTAGGAGGCTGTGAGAGGACCGAAGCTGCGGGCCAATCACAAACTCCGAAGTTCAAGTCGGCTTTGTCGGCGCCCTCCTCACCGTTCTTTTGGAGCAAGTGCTCCTAAATTTGTTTGTTTGACTCCTGGTAGCTCAGCCTGGTAGAGCAGTGACCTCCAAAGCCATTTGTCGCAAGTTCAAATCTTGCCCGGGAGGCCAAACAAAATTTTCCGAAATTGTTGAGGACAACAATTTCGGATCCTCAATGAAATTCATAAGCGGTAGGAGAGCGTTCTGTTCTGCAATGAAGCTGAAGGGATAACCCACAGTGGAGCGTACAGAAGTGAGAATGTTGGCACGAGTAACCGCAATCAGGGTGAGATTCCCTGACGCCGAAAATCCAAGGTTTCCTTGGCGATGATAATCAGCCAAGGGTTAGTCGGTCCTAAGGTGATCCCGAAAGGGGGAATCGATGGACACATGGTTAATATTCCATGACTTTATTATTGTGTGATGGGGTGACGGAGTGTTGTACTTTAAGCGCATTATCGGATTTGCGTCCGTGCTTTGAGGGTGCCTCTTAGGTAAATCCGGGGGGCCTTGCCCGAGATGAGCGGAAATCTAGCGGCTTCGGCCAAAGGAAATTTAAAGGAGCACGCTTCCAAGAAAAACCTCTAAGCTTAGCAATAGTAAAACCGTACCAAAACCGACACAGGTGGATAGGTCGAGTAGACCAAGGCGAACGAGTGAAAGGTCCTCAAGGAACTCGGCAAAACAGCGGCCGTACCTTCGGAATAAGGCCTGCCCCCACCACTTTGTACATTTCAGAGTGGTGGAGAGTAAACTTGAGAAAAGATAAAGAAAAAGAGATAAAGAGCTCTCTATCATTTTGGCGAAGTGTCCAAAGTGGTGGGGGCCGCAGCGAAAGATCCCTGGCGACTGTTTATCAAAAACACAGCTCCCTGCGAACTCGTAAGAGGATGTATAGGGGGTGACGCCTGACCA
>NZBM01000010.1 GCA_002687905.1 bacterium
CAAGCTTCGGAGGGACGGGATCCGTGTGGGTCAGAACACCCGCAGGGAAATCGGCAACACCGCCAAGGACATCGGCATCACAACCGAGGAAGCAGTGGAATTCGCTGAACTGATGACCCGGGAGCTCGTGGACGAAGTCTTCGCCCCGAAGGGCTCGGGATTCAGGGACGGCGTCTCCGATTCCGACACCTAGCAACAACCACGGCGACAGGGTGAATCGCGTAGCGATTCTTAAAAGGGTAATTGCACCTCCTCTCATCCGAGAGTAAGGGCAGGATAAGAACCTCTCCCCTCGCCACAAGGGCTCTTGCGCAAGCAAGAGCCCTTTTCCATTCACCACTACGAATGACACCAACTTCCTGTCTTTACAGGAAGCCGACCGAGTCCCGTTTCAACCCATTCAATTTTTAAAAAAGCCCCCCGAAAAAATAAAAGTATGGAAAGGTGGAAACGGGACGAGGGCGGAGCGCCGAGGTGCGAGGCGCTGGTGGCATGAGTGAGCATCACCATGGACTCCAATGCGTACGCGGAAGGTTGGAGTCACCACGCGCTCGGCGCGTGCGAAGTTAGTCGGTCTTTGACTCGAAATAAGTTCGAGCAAAGGCTATGATATCTTCACCAAAAGAAACATTTTCAAAATCGTGAAAATTTTTCACTTTTGCCACAGGCAAAAGTGGGTGCGCAAACGGCGATTTCGTGCGATGGGCAAAGACCAATTCGGGCAGGAGCCTCTTGGCGCAAAGCGCTTAGTGAGCTGGCGCCGATTCCCAATAAAAACGACGAGACCCAACAGCTGTAACTACAGCTGTTGGGTCTCGTCTGCACGCTAAGAAACAGATCTAGACAATACCACAAAAGTAAAACCTGTAAATACTCATGCTCTATTGCCACATTACATACAAACACTATAATTCAACAAAGAGTCGATATTAACATTATTACTACTTCGCACGTAGAATTATGACAAGTAAAAATATTGTAATTGTCATTATTATTGTAGCTATCGCCGGAGCTGGATGGTGGTACATAAATAACAATAAGGAAAATATGACTGGAGAAGAAAATACAACAGGAACAGTTGCTTCTGCTAACCATGAGATCAGCATGAACATGATGATGCATAAGGAAAGTGGTGGGTTTAGTGAACCTGCAATAACCATCAAGAAGGGTGACAGCGTCACCTGGAAGAATATGGAGGACATGACTCACACTGTTACTTCCGATGACGGAGTATTTGATTCGGGAGATATGACAAACGGTGAAATGTTTACCTATACCTTCGATGAAGTCGGTGAGTTCCCATACCATTGTATTTATCACAAAATGATGGGAATGGTTGGTAAAGTTATCGTTCAGTAAAAATAATTCCTGGCTTTCAAAAGAGCGCCGCACTGCGGTGCTCTTTTGTTGCTCTAACTTGAAATATCTCATTAATCAAAGACCGTGCTAAAATAAAGGAAATTAGAAGTTAACTATTAAAACGATAGGAGCTGAAGGAGAAAAGCAATTTGGAGATGGTTTACCAAAAGAGGAGAAAATAACCGAGTTTGGTAAACGAAAGCCAGAACAAGCTACCGACGAGCAAAAAGTAAGATTAAATGAGATTTTAGGTCAACTAGAACTTGCTGACAGTGATATACATCATGCTGAAGATAAAGAAGGGCTAGATTCACTAAGAACTGAGAGAGATCAACTTCTCCAAATACCCGGAATCTCAGACAATATTAAAACTGAAGAAGCAGCCTAACCCTTACCTATTCATCCACTCAGCATCTTGGCGAACGAGCAATTCCTCACGACGTTCTGGGTGCTTCATTACTTCTAGCACTGTTTTTTCAAGTCGTGGAGATTGTGAGCCTTTTACTAAAATCATATCCCCTTCCTTAAGAAGCAACTCCAATTCTTTTCCAGCTCGCTCTGAATCATCATATTGAAAAATATTTTTCTCACTCATTCCATTATTTTGCGCACCTTCTGCAATATGCCGAGACCTCATTCCAACAGTAAGAAGAATGTCTGCCGTTTCAGCGACCTGTTTGCCGGCTTTTTTGTGCTCTTCTGCAGTGTGTACTCCTATCTCCATCATGTCTCCAAGAACTGCAATTTTTCTTCCAGTAGTCTCAAGACGCTTTAGTGCAAGCAGAGCTTCGGTAAGCGCCACAGGAGACGAGTTATAGCTGTCGTCAATAATTAGAGTCTTTTTAATACCTTTTAGAATGCGCATTCTTCCGGGAGGCGTTGCGTGAAGTTCAAGTGATTTACCTATTGAAACCAGATCCATATTAAGTGCTACCCCAACTGCCACAGCGCCTAGCGTGGAGTAGATTTGCTGACGGCCCACGCTTCCCTCTATCTTTACAGGCGCACTTGATCCGCCGTAATCAACCCTGTAGGTAAGCCCAACCGGAATACCTCTCTTGTAGCGCACTTCATCTCTTGAGGCGTTTATAGCCCCGTTTTCCATCATTGAATAAGTAATGGTGCTATTTTGTGTTTCCTCTTCAAATTTTGCAGTATTTATATCATCTGCGTTAAGAATTAGTGTTCCTCCAGATTTTAGCGCATAAACCAATGAGCGCTTCTCCTCAAGAAGGTGGTCCTTGTCATTAAAATACTCCACATGAACAGGCACGTCTGGGACTCTTGTAACCACTACTATGTCGGGCTTTAGCCAGCGAGAAATTGATTTTATATCCCCCGGTCTGTCAGCTCCAACTTCAAGGATAAGCCAAGCCGGATAATGATTTTTAAGAACAATTAGCAAAAATCCCTCAATAATATTCTTAATCCAGATAAATGGATTACTCCATCCGTTTTGACACCCTATTATCGTGAGTGGAATTCCAATTTCGCTATTAAAACTTTTTTCGCTCTTCCTTACAAAAAAACGCGAGCTCATTACAGAGTAAATTGCATCTTTAGTGGAAGTCTTACCAACATTTCCTGTAACTGCTACTACCTTCGGCTTATATTTAAAAAGCACCAAACGAGCTTCAAATGTCAGTATAGCCACTATTATTTTCTTAAGTATTTCTCGCATAGCGGGACACGTATCACCTATCTGGCGGAACGCTGTAGTAATTAATTAAAAACTTAACTGTATCAATAAATGGGTGTGTAAGGGTCTGCGACGCATAGCGCACCTCTTTTGGTTCTATTGTCATCAGGAAAATAAGAAATTGCGGATCATATGCCGGGAAATAGCCGAAAAATGAGTGTAAGAACCTGTCGTCATAGTAACCTCGCTCACCAACCTTCGCAATCTGTGCCGTACCGGTCTTTGCGGCTATACTATAGTTTTCCATAGCTACAGTGCCGCCAAGAAGAGCCTCATCAACCACCTCAACCAACATTCTCGTAATCTCTTCTGAAGATTTTTTTGATATTACCTGCTCCCCTTTAGTTGGAGTCACTTTCTTCGTAAGGCCGCTTTTATACTTTATTTCATTTACTACATGAGGTGACGTGGGCACTCCAGCGTTAGCGAGAGTAGAAAGAGCTCTTACAGTAGCTATGGGAGTAAGTGCTATACCTTGTCCAAACGACGCAGTGGCGTACTCAAGTTTTCTTGGACTCTCAAGGTTTGATACTAGTCCCGGCACCTCGCCAGGCAGATCAATACCTGTCTCATCACTCACTCCAAATCCATAAAGATAATCACGAAAGACTTTCTCGCCCATCTCATCCACTACAAAAGAAACTCCTGTGTTAAGGGATTGGTTAAGAACCTCTTGCATAGGAACCCTCCCGCGACCTTCTCCATCAAAGTTTGAAATAGTGTATCCATCTAAATCAATTGAGCCAGAATCATAATATGTAGTTGTTGCTGTTACCGCCCCTGAATCAATCCCAGCTGCCATAGTAAGAGGCTTCATGATTGAGCCCATCTCATAGACGTTTTCTACAAGAGGATTCGTGAATATGGAACTACTTTCTTCTTTTGAAAAGTTATTTACATCAAAAGAAGGGTCAACAGCGACTGCATAAATATCTCCTGTTTGAGGGTTGATTATGACCCCAGCAGAGCGACGAGCGTTCCATTCTTCTGAGATTTCATTTACAACTCTCTCGAGCTGAAGCTGAACTGACGGCTCAATGCTAGTTATTAAATCTCCTTCTCGTGGTTCTCCTTTAAATATTGTTTTTCCCAAATTAGAGAAAACTTCCGCAAAGAAATTCACGTAGATACTTGAACCGTCTCTTGAAAGTACGTCGTCATAGTATCTTTCAAGCCCATAACGACCGGAAAGTATATCCCCTTGAAAGCCTACGAAGCCAAGAGTATGAGCTGCGAGAGTGTCCCCCGGATAAAACCTCCAACGTTCTTTGTGCACACTTACACCGTCAAGATCAAGTTCTTGTATTTTTTCTGCGTCTTCAAGAGTTGCTCTTTTTTTTACCTCTTCATAAGTGTCATCCTCCCTTGAGGCGCGATACATAAAGTTCTCCTCCTCTACATCCACAACTTCATTTAAAGAAATATAAATCTCATCTGGCTTTTTAATTATGTTCGGATTAACCGCTACGGTATATCCAGCTTTAAGAGTTGCGCCCGAAACAAGTCTTCCGTCTCTGTCTTTAAAGAATATTGAGCCCCTGTCGTAAAGATTTTGATTAGGTCTTACGTATTGGCGATTAGCTCTATCGCTAAATGTTTCTCCGTGCACCACTTGCACGACATAAAGCCTTCCAATTAAAATTAAGGCCACTAAGAGAACGCCGAGTGAAAGTAAGCGTACTCTACTTATGAATTTAGATCGCATCGTTTTGAGTCAAGTGCTTGCCAGTAAGGGTCTTTCTTACCACAAATTTCTTCTGTGGTACTTGTACATAGCCCAACTCACTAGCCAACGCTCGATTCACTTTATCTTTCTTCTCTAAATATGTAAATTCCAATTCACTGATTTCCGAGTTTACCAAAGCAATTTCTATCTCCATTTCCTCCCTTACAACCACGTTTACTATGGATTTGCCTAGGAAATAGCCATATGAAGCCAAAAGTACAAGAGATAGCCCTATAAGAGCCCAAAACGCCCTCTTTTCTGCCTGCTTTATAGCTTGTGCTTTAACCCTAATCATGTTTTTCAAAGATCCGAAGTTTTGCGCTTCTCGCACGAGGATTCTTCTCTATTTCATCCTCGCTCGGCACAATCGGCTTTTTTGTGAGGATTACTCCTCCATCTCTTTCTTTTACTTCTCTGAAGAATCTTTTTACTATCCTGTCTTCTGTGCTGTGAAATGATATGACTGCGATACGCCCATTTGGCTTTAGCAGTCTGTATGCCCTCTCAAGTCCTTCACTTAGTGCATCAATTTCATCATTAACCGCTATACGAAGTGCTTGGAAAGTTTTTGTAGCTGGGTGAATTCGTTTCCACTTGTAGAATTTGGGGACCGAATCCTCAATCACTTTTACAAGTTCCGTTGTAGTCTCAATTGGGCTAACTTCTCTTCTCTCAACTATTGCTTTTGCAATTTTTCTTGAATGTTTCTCTTCTCCGTATCCGCGAAGTACCGTCTCTATCTGATCTTCTCTCCACTCATTTACTATCCTTCTTGCTGTAAGAGTCTCTTCGTCTACGTCGTCCCTTAGAGTCATTAAAAGAGGTTCTTCTTTCTTGAAGCTAAATCCTCTACCGCTCTCTTCTATTTGATTTGAGCTCATTCCGAGATCAAGAAGAATTTTATTAACTTCATCTATTCCTATCTCTTTAAGTAAGGTATCTACGTCTCTGAAATTGCCTTTTATTAGCTCTACCTTTGCTTCGCAGCTTTCCAGATTTTCTTTTCCTCTTTTAAGAGCGTCTATGTCTTGGTCAATCCCTATTAGAAATCCTTCGTTTGAAAGCTTCTTCGCGAGCTCGCTGGCATGACCTGCACTACCTAAAGTGCCGTCAACGACGACGTCATGAGACTTAACATCAAGCCCATCTACAACTTCTTGTAAAAGAACACTTTGGTGCATATTATTTAAAGAGCACCTATCTCTCCCAGTTTTTCTGCCATTTTGTCGGCCTGCTTTTCAATGTGGCCTTTGTACGTACTCCAACTCTTTTCATTCCAGATTTCTACTCTGTCACTTACTCCCGCAAGGACTACCTTGCTTTTAAGTGAGGCGAAATCTTTTAGAAAGTCCGGGACTAATACTCTGCCTACACTGTCCACATCAACCTCAACGGCTCCGGAGAGCATGAAGCGGTTAAAACCCCGCGTATCTGATTGGGCAAATGAGAGTTCTTGAAGTTTCTTTGCTGTCACTTTCCATTCTTTTTCCCCGAACATAAAGAGACAGTTATCAAGTCCGCGTGTTATGACAACTTTTTTGCCAAGCTCGGTCCTAAACTTTTTGGGAAGCGAAAGACGTTTTTTAGAATCTAAATTATGTGTGTACTCCCCAATCAACATTTCTCTTGCCCAGAAGGTAATTACGCAAGATTAAGTGAGAAATAGCTCCTAGATATGCTACGGGAGTATTTCCCACTTTCTCCCACTACATTATTAATATATGACACTTACCCCCACTTTACCAAAAAACTTATCCACATCAAATAAAAAGCAAGAAGCCCCATCTCTGAGGCTCTTTTCGCTTCCTTTCGTATTTTGTTTATGTGTACGGATTCTCGAATCCGCCGTATTCTGCCGGAATGACATTGGCGATTGCCGTAAATGCAACGCCAGTGCCGAGCACCCACACGTCGTAGTAGCACAGGACTCCTACGGGCAGGCACATGGTAAGCAGATAGCAGATTCTGTATTTGGTCTGTCGTGACATAACAACCTCCCTAATGTACTGCTAGAGGTTGTAGATTGATTTCTGCTACCCTTGAGAAGGGGTAGCCATCAACGACCTCCATCGAAACGGCGCAGGTCCTCTCGCCATCCACCTCGCAATATTTCCGGAGACATACTCTCTCTCCTTCCTGCAAGATAACCTTCCAGCCTCGTCTTTTCAGCCGCATGACGAACCTGTCACGCTCACTGTACCCCCAGCGGATATCGTCGGGTCTCACTGGTTTAAGTTTTAACCAAGGCATTGTGTACCTCCAAATTTGCTACACGCAATATATCACAAACTGCATTTTTGTCAATATCTATACTCTATTCCTGCTCTAAGTAAAATGTCTATATGAAGCACGCCACACTATGCCTCCCTATTACAGAGAGTGAGGTCCTTCTTGGAATGAAAAAGAAAGATTTTGGGGTTGGTAAGTGGAATGGCTTTGGAAGCAAGGTAAAAGACGGAGAGACACCCGAGCAAGCCACAATACGCGAGCTTAAAGAAGAGTGCGGACTAGATGCTAGCGAAGAGCATCTAGAAAAAGTTGCAGTTCTCCTTTTTTATTTCAATAAAAAGCCTGTGTTTTTTATGCATACGTACGTCCTTAAAGACTGGGCTGGAGAGCCATTTGAGTCTGAAGAGATGAAACCAAAGTGGCACAGACTAGACAGAGTGCCGTATGAGGAAATGTGGGCCGCTGATAGATTCTGGATGGAAGATGTGGTTAAGGGGAAAAAAGTTGCCGCGCACGTTCACTTTAGAACTTCAAGCACACCAGGACTCTCTGATGAAGAATTTGACCGATTTGAAACTGATTCAAAACTCTGGGATTTTAAGTAGAGACTTCTTTGAGGCGCGAAATGAGAAAATCGCGCTCAAGAACCGAAAGAAACCAACCAGCTTTTGGCCCGCTTTCCTTTCCAAGAAAACTTAAATAAATTGCACTAAATAACTCTGCCGGCTCCACACTACTCTCTTTTCTTATTCTATGAATCTCATGATGGAGTTCTCCTCCGTCCAATTTCTCATTTGCTTCAATATATATAAGTAGTTGGTTTAATAGCTCTTTTACTTCTTTTGATAAGTTTTTTGCGCTTTCAGGAATAGAATCTTTTTGAAGTTTGTAGATAAACCTCTCTGGCGCATAAGTATCAAGCCAACGCTTTGCGTACCCTGCCCTTTCTTCAAGTTCTTTATTTTCATCTTCAGAAAGCGTGCTACCTTTGTCTTTTTCAAACTCCTCTTTCAAATCTAAATGTGGCATTTGAAGAATAAAAGCCACTTGCATAAAATCTGGATTATAGCTTTTACTTGGCATATCTCCTTCATGAACTAACTCAAATAGTCTAACTTCATCATCACTCTCTCCACCCCAATACTTTTCTGCAATTTTGTCATAACGCCCATAGAGCTCCGGAATAGTAACGTCTTCTGGGTCAAAATTAATTGCCCTTTTTATATCTTTTCCAAGAAGAGCCAGTCTAAAAATCTTTTTCGGAACTGTGGCTGCAATTTCGGCCGATGAAGAGCCTAACCCTTTTGAAGATGACATTTTCTTTCCGCCAACAAGTAAAAATTCATAGGGCATATCGTAAGGCGGCTCACACTCAAAGACCTCTTTAGAAATATGGTTTGCTACATCACGAGAGCCACCTCTAGTTGAATGATCTTTACCGCCTCCCTCAATATCTACGTCATAAACTCTAAATTTTGCCGCCCACTCAACTTTCCAAGGCAACTTAGAATTTCCATCATATGGAGATACTTCTCCTTCTTTTCCACAACCTTTAGCACCTGAACCTTCTTGGTCACAGACATACTTAACTTTTTCTCCGTCAAAAGACGTAACTCTGGTATTTGCTATACTTCCACACCCCTCGCAAAGTACCATCAATGGAAACCAGTCTTCGTCTTTTATACTCCCTGAGGTTTCTTTATAGATTCGCCTGATTAAATCTTTCTTATCAAGAGCTATTTTTATTACTTCATTATATTTTCCTGCTTTATAATCTGCACTTGAATAATAAAACTCTGGAGTAAAACCACTTGCCTCTATCACCCTTCCAAACTCACTTGCAAAAAACTCTGCAAAATTTCCTTTGCCCTCCGGAGCTGGAACTGAATAAAGAGGCTTTCCCAAATACTTTTCATATGAAGAGTCGAGATAATCAGGCACCGAGTCAAATGCGTCAAAATCGTTAAATTCATACAGGAATGTATTTTCTACCCCACGGCTCTTCAGAATCTCTGAAACTATTCCGTGGATTGCAACACCGCGTATAGAGCCAACATGGACTCTTCCTGAAGGAGTCTTTTCATCACGAACGACCAGACTTTCTTTTTCCATAACGGATTTCTTAAGTCTATTCTCTATGTCATCTACGATTTTATCGGCCCAAAACATTTCTATATCTTAACAAAAAAGCGACTCGATGGATTGAGTCGCTTTTTTGTGATTAATATTTACTCAACAGAGGTAATCGTGTAGTTTTGTTTTCCGTTTGGCGTCTCAAAGGTGAACGCCTCTCCTTTCTGCTTGCCCATCATTGCTTCACCAAGTGGCGATAGATGTGAAATTTTCCTCTCCTGCATATTAGCCTCCTCTGAACCCACCACTTCGTATTTAAACTTCTCTGACTCCCCTTCTTTTTGAATTGAGACAATAGAGCCAAGGCTTACTGAGTCACTTTTTTTGTGAGAAATAATCTTTGGGTTTTTAAGAATGTGCTCCAGTTGTTTTATTCTCTCTTCGCTTGCTGCCTGCATCTCACGCGCTTCTTGATACTCGGCATTCTCAGACAAGTCTCCGAGTGAGCGTGCATACTCTAAGCTCTCCGCGATTTCTTTTCGCTTTGTCGTCTTTAAATAATCGAGCTCCTTGGAGAGCTCTTCAAATTTTTCTTTAGTTAGATAGTTTTCTTCTTCTGGCATGTTTAATAGCAATCCATTTTAGTTTGAGACTGGAAAAAGTCAACCTATATATATTCCACACCATAAATTGATAACCATTCAAGGAGTCCCCTCATAACAGAAGCTGCTCCTACTGGGTTTCCGGTAGGCCCTCTCTCCATAATTATTGCAAAAGCATATCTTGGATCCTCATATGGGAAAAAACCTGTAACCCAAGAATTAACAAATTTCTTTCTTATACCAACTTCTGCAGTGCCGGTTTTTGCCGCCACATCTACTATATTGCTGTTTAGTGCAGTGGCGGTCCCAGAGAGAACCCCTCTTCTCATACCTTCTCGAATTACTTGAAGATTAATGTCACTTACATTTATCTCTTCGCTTCTTGTCCCTCCATCTTTAATAAGGGTTGGCACTAAAAGCCTTCCGTTATTTGCAATCGCTGAAATCATTCTCACAATTTGGATTGGCGTAACTTGAAAGCCGTACTGCCCAATTGAGGTGTTGTATGTGTCTCCCAGCCTCCAATCATCTCCATCAAAAGTCTCTGCTTTCCACTCTGGAGTAGGGATTACTCCGATGGCTTCATCTGAAAGAGCAATACCGGTTGGAGCGCCGAGCCCGAAAAGTTTTGCATATTCTTCTATTCCACTTATCCCTATTCCAGACTGTCCTTCAAACCCCCCTCCTATTTCAAAAAAATATACATTTGAAGACACAGCTAGTGCGTCTCTCATATCTACTAGCCCGTGCGCTTTCCAGTCATTAAAAACAGAGAAAGTATCTGGTATGTATGGATGAGGCACTCTTATTGAGCCAGTACTCAATATTCTCTTTTCGGGTGTAATTACCCCTTCAGTGAGCGCTCCAATCGCCACAAATAGCTTTACGATTGAACCCGGAGTATAGAGTCCGCTTACTACCCTGTTTAAAAATGGCTTTCTACTATTTTCTACAAAACTCGCAATTGTTTCCTTGTCCTCCCCATCAGAGAGTACTTGGGGATCATATTCAGGATAGCTTGAGAGAGCTAAAATCTCCCCTGTAACAACGTCCATCACCACTCCTGCGCCCCCCACAAAACCTGACTCCAGAGCTCTATTTTTTATTAAAGAGTACAAAGACTCTGAAAGTCTCGCGTCTATAGAAAGATCCACACTTTCCCCATCAATTTGAGAGCGGATCGTGCTTTCTGATTTAGGAGTGTTAAGAGCGTCTACCTCTACAATCTTCAGCCCATTCTCGCCTTTAATCATTTCATTAAGGCTAAACTCAACTCCGTCTTTTCCAACAAAATAATCACGATAATAAAAACCTGCCGAATCTTTAAGAGGATAGCCAACATAGCCCAGTACATGAGAAACTCCTAAAGACTCCGTGTAAATCCTTCGTGAAAACTGCTCGCCCTCTTCCTCTTCATTCCATGCAAGCTCCACGCCGTTTCTGTCATAAATTACCCCGCGCTCCGCAAATAATATTGAATGAGTAAGACGATTGTCCTCGCTTTTAATTGAGAAGTCATCCCCTCTTACCACCTGAAGGTTCCAAAGCCTGGCGGCAAACAAAACCATTAAAAGAGAGACGATAATACCAAACGCTAATATAGTGTTTTTTGATATGGGGTGCTCAAGCCTGCCTTCAAACTGACTTGTATCAAAGGAGGGGAGATTGCTTGAATCTAGAAAAATTTCATCCGGCTCAATCTCATGGCTCTCTACGGAGCTAAAGAGTTTCTTGATAAATTTTCTTAAGCGATTCCTAGACATCGCAGATAGTGTATCACTCTAATGATATTCGTAGAAAATGAGCCTCCCGCGCAGAATATGCATAACAATAAATAGTGCCGCTGCGCCAGTCGTAAAGGATATCAGCATTTCAGGCAAAGTCTCCACATTTCCATACAAAAGGTCGATAAGAAGCCCGGCTATTATTACTTCATACGCAGGCCTAAATATAAGTAATGTGAGCGCAAGTATTCCACTTACCCACCAAGGTAAAAGCAGTATGCTTATAAAAAGAAGAATTGATAATGTTAGGCGAATCCACATATTAATTTCCTACTACAATCTCAACAAAGCGAAGTGAGAAAATGTTTATCGGACTATTTACTATAATTTTCTTAAATGCATCAGTAGGGTTAGCTTCTATTTCCCCCACCACACCCACAACCCTTGATTCTAAATCAGGAAGCCTTACTACGTCCCCCACATTTACAACAGCCGATCTAGGAAGTTCAATTTTGAAATTTCCCCCACCGAGTCCTACAAGAGTAGTGGGTCCTACTCCAGATATTAAAGAATTTGTCTCTCTGTCTGGGTCAGAGAAAAGAGAGACCAAAGCAGTTTTGCCATTCAGTGAGCTTATTATTCCTATTGGCACGTTCGGGTGAGCTACGACTAAATCGCCCTTTGATACCGGCTGGTCCTCCCCTATGTCTATAACAAGCGTGTCATATTTATTTCTGTGAGGCGGCACTAACACTGTGGCAAGAAGTCTGGTATCACCACTTACTCTTCCAAGTAATAATTTTAATTCCTTGTTTTCACTCTCAAGCACAGGGAATAAAAGAAGATCTAACTTTGCTTCATTTAATCTATTTTTAAGCTCTTTGTTCTCTTTAAGCAAAGACTCCTTTGAGAGAAAATATGCTCCAAGAGGTGAAGCAACAACTCTAGCCTCTACCCTCCATATAGGAGATGCAATAGACCTTAAAAACTTTGAGATGGACTGGTTAGTAACTGTGTTTAAAAATAAAATTCCTAAAGACAAAATAAGCAACATCCAAAAAGCTCTCGGGATGTAGCGATTATCTCTTCTAGAGTGTTGGTGAAAGTTCATCTTCCCTTGCTATAAGTGATTCTATAAATTTATCCACGTCCTCAAGCACTATTCCTGTGCCCCTCACAACTGTCGTAAGAGGATCGTTTGCAACATAAACGGGAATTTTAAGAACTTGAGAAAAAAGTTCCGGAAGACCTTTTATAAGCGCCCCGCCTCCTGTTAAGTAAACCCCTCTTTGCATAACATCTGAAAGCACTTCAGGAGGTGTCGTCTCAAGCACTTCTTTTACAGAATCCACCAAAGTGTCTATAGAGTGAGATATGGCTTCCCTTATGTCAGAGTCTGTTATTACAACTTCGCGCGGAAGCCCTGTGACCAGATCGCGACCTCTTACAGTTGCTTCAATCGGAGTGTCGCTCTCAAGCATTGAACCGGCTGCTATTTTTAGGCTCTCCGCGGTTTTTGTGCCAATTAATATCTTAAACTCTCCTCTAATGTAGGCTATGATGTCATCGTTTAATTTGTCTCCGGCTATACGAAGATTTTTTGATCTCACAATTCCTCCAAGGGAAATTACCGCAATATCAGATGTGCCTCCACCGATATCAATCACCATACTTCCAACCGGCTCATTAACAGGTAACTTCATTCCTATTGCCGCAGCCATTGGTTCCTCTATTATATGAACTTCACGTGCTCCGGCGTTTCTTGCGGCATCGCGCACCGCACGAATCTCAACGTTAGTTATTCCAGACGGCACTCCAACCACAACTCGTGGACCAAGAAAAGAGCGCCTGCCATCTTGCGCTCTCCCAATTAAATATGCAAGCATCTCTTCCGTTACTTCAAAGTCAGATATCACTCCGTCAATAAGAGGCTGTACTGCTTTTATGTGCGTTGGGGTACGACCAAGCATCTCTTTTGCCTGCTTTCCTATAGCAACTACTCGGCCTGTCTTTTCATTTACCGCAACTATTGAGGGTTCATTTATTACTATTCCTCTTCCGCGCAGATACACGAGAGTATTTGCAGTACCTAAATCAATCCCTATCTCATTTGAAAAAAGGGCATAAAATTTATCTAGATATTTTTTTAATGTCTCACGTATCATGTTTGCGAAAGAAGTGCGCTCTCATTAACCATGTCTGCGGCACCGTCTTTTCGCATTACGCGTTCATACTTGCCTTCCGCAAGTGTTTTCTCACTTACTATTATTCTAATTGGAATCCCTATAAGATCGCTCTCCGCAAACTTCTCCCCCGCTCTTACTTCTCTATCATCATAGAGAACCTCAACACCGCTTTCAGAGAGTGTAGTGTAAAGTCTTTCTGCCTCTTTTTTTACGTCTTCGTTTACATTTGAGATTTCTATTAGGTGAATGTCGTAAGGAGCTATGGTCTCTGGCCAGACAAGTCCTTTCTCATCAGAAAGAATCTCCGCAATAGTTCCCATAACACGCCCAGGACCAATACCGTATGAACCCATAACTATTGGTTTTTGAGAACCGTCCTCGTCTTTATAGGTAAGTCCAAGTGCATCTGAAAATTTGGTGCTAAGTGGAAAAATATTTCCTACCTCTATTGCTTTTTTCTCCTCAAGCTCATCTTTACTTATCTTGAGATCCGCCAAAACTTCATCATTGTATACCTCCTTATTGATAGCAATATTTTTCTCTTTGCTTACGTAAATTATGTCCTCGCCGGCCTCTGAAACAGTTTGAAATTCATCGCTGTATTTAGAAAAGGAACCGCCACTTGCAAAAGTTCTGTACGTCCTATCGCCAATTCCTAATACTCCAAATATTCGAATATACGCTGCAGCACATTCCTCATAAAACGCTCTAAATTCTTCCTCACTTTTACTGAATGAGTAGAGGTCTTTCATTATAAATTCACGTGCTCGCATAAGCCCACTCTTTGAACGAAGCTCATTTCTAAACTTTGTCTGAAACTGGTATGGATATATTGGCAAATCCTTATGAGAAGAAATATGGCTCTTTAGAAGCTGAGTCAGTGCCTCTTCATGAGTGTTTGCAAGGCCTACTTCTGTCTCATTTAAAAGTTTTGTCTTAAACCAAACGTCAACTACTTTATCGTCCCACCTACCGCTTTTCTTCCAGACTTCAGGAGCTTGTAGTGTGGTAAGAAGAGTTTCTTGTCCGCCGATACTCTCCATCTCTCGACGAATAATTTCCATTATTTTATTCAATGTGCGAAGCCCAAGTGGTAAGTAGGAATACACTCCCGCCATTTCTTTATTTATAAATCCAGCGCGTATTAAAAGCTCAGCGTTTTTAGAAACTTCATCTTTTGGGGCTTCTTTTCTGGTCTTTGTAAATAGAGTGCTTTGTCTCATCCCGTTAGAGGTAGGAAGCGACACGGCCGCTTCCGTTAGTTACTCCAGTAAAATCGACTCTCTTAGTGTTTCTCATTATATAAAATTATCTAGCCCCCAACCCTCTGCAACCTCTAACGGGACGCATAGATAGAAGAATACTACAGAATAGCGACTTCTTGGTCAAAATTTGCCTTAGTTGACAAAATATCTTTCCCTTGCTTTAATTCCCTGCAGTACTAGCGCTGTAAGCTCCCTCCGAGGAACCCCCCCCCAGCGCTGGAGTACGACCTCGGTGGTTCCGGTAGAGTTCGCCAACCCCGCCGGACCATCGAGGTCTCTTCCGCCGCAGCAAGTCTGCGGCGTTTCTTATTTACCCTACAAGCCTTAGTACGTCACTGTACGTAACGGCAAGCATCAAAAATATAAGCAGTGCAAAGCCAATACCATTTGCCATTCGCGCGACTTTAGGTTTTATCGGAGAGCCCTTAATAGCTTCAATTCCTAAAAAGACAAGTCTTCCTCCATCAAGTGCCGGAAATGGTAAAAGATTTATTACTGCCAAATTAAGTGAAATAAATGCAGTAAAGCTAAGTAGCGTTACAAAACCAAGGGCGGACGCATCCCCTACAAGAGAAACTATCCCCACAGGACCGGCAATTTGAGATAGATCTGCGCTAAGAAGAAGTGCGTTTCCAAGAAATCCTAAAATACCAAGTGTCACTGCCCACAAAGACTCCAGCGTGAACATTCCACTCTCAAAGATTGCCAGATGTAGTGGATATTTAAGCTCCCCAACATCAACCATAGCCACCCCTATAGCGGGAGCACTCTCATCTTCAAGAAGTCCTAACACTGGCGTTAGAGAAACAGACCCTTCCTCATCTTCTCTTAGATAACTAATTGTTAGCTCGCTTTCTGAATATCTTTCTATAAAAGATGCTACCTCATCAGCATTTCCGTTTTGAATCGCCTCACCCCTTGCGCTTATTCCTAAAATCACATCTTCGGCAAGAAATCCGGCTTCGCTAGCCGGAGCGCCCTCAAGAACTTCCGCTACAACTAGCTCTTGACCACTTATGAAATTTTTATTCTCTTCCGTTACAGCAGCTGTTGTCCCAATTGAGAAAGTAGCAGCAAATATAATCCATGCGAAAAGAATATTGAAGAATACGCCGCCGAAAAGCACAGTCGCTTGTGCCCACCTTCCTTTGTTAAACATTGCGCGAGATATGTCTTTGTCGTCTTTATCAACTTCCTCGCGATCCTCGCCAAAAATCTTTACAAATCCTCCAAAAGGAATTGCATTTAGAGAATATAGAGTCTCCCCATATTTTTTCCCAAAGAGTCGCGGCGGGAAACCGATACCAAATTCATCTACCCGTATACCGGAGCGCTTTGCAATGAGAAAATGACCAAACTCATGCACTAATATGAGCGCAACAAGTACTAAAAGAAAAATAAGAACTGACATATTAATTCATTATCTCCTGCTCCTTTTTCTCCGCCATATCATCAAGCTTTTTATTCGCTTCATCCACCAACTTCTGCATATCGTCCTTTGCCCGAAATTTATCATCTTCACTCATCTCTCCGTCTTTCGTCTTTTTCTGAATATCGTTCCATGTATCATCGCGGGCTCCTCTAAGCGAAATTCTTGCGTTTTCTAGCTTATCTTTAGCGAGCTTTACAAGCGCTTGTCGCCTCTCGCCAGTAAGCTCCGGAAAAGAAACTCTCACGCCTGCCTCGTCAGACGAAACCCCCACACCAAAGTCAGCATCATTAATTGCCTTTTCTACTGCTGAAATCTGCTCCTTATCCCAAACAGAAATACGCAGACTTCGTGCATCCTCAACCGATACGTTTCCTACTTGGTTAATTAGAACTCTAGCTCCGTAGGACTCCACTGTCACATTATCAAGAAGAGCGGGAGCTGCTCTACCCGTCCTTATTCCTAAATACTCTTTTGAAAGCCACTCTGAAGCTTCTTCAGCTTTCCTTTTTAGCTCTGAAAAATCGTATACCATGGCCGTATTATAGCATAAATATTCAAGTATTTAAGCCATATTACCGCCTTTGGCGGTATAAATTTGCGACTCAACCGGTTGAGTCGATTTTTATACTCTTTCGTAGTAGGTTCCCCTACCTTCTCCTACTTCTTCTACAAGACCGTCTTCTTGAAGCTCATCAAAATAACGAGTTGCTGTTGAATGAGACACACCAAATAGATCTTGTACATCATCATTTGTAATTTTTCCCTTCTCATCTATCTCCGCCATTATCATTTTCTTTCGATTTTGCTTTCTTGCGCTCTGCTCTGTATTTACAAAGTCAATTGCCTTACGTCGCGCTTCGTGATTTCCAAGCACATAGCCAAGCGTAAGTCCTACTACCCCTATTAAAATAAGAACTATAGTTTCCATATCAATAATCATCTCCTCTACTAAACATTTTTCTAAATATCCATTTCAAACTCTTCCAGACTATGAAGTAAAGCGCAATTAGAAGTGCGACGTAAAATGCATAAGCATTATTTAAAGTATAACTTGCCGCAGTTAGAGCCACCAAACGAAGTTGCCCAAATGGAGTACTGTCTATTTCGCTCCCCTCAGGAAGCTCTACTCCAGACGTCTCCTCCGCTAATTTTTCCTCTAAGCGAGAACGCGCTTCGTCTACATCCCCAGCTTTTTCAATCCTAATGCCCTCAAGAGTGCTTATTACCTTTTGTGTCGTTGTTTTTGCTACAGGAATTGCATCTTCTGCTAGCTCCCCCGCAACTTCTGTAATCTTTTCAACTGCTTCCTCTACATTTGCCAAACTCTCTTTATTTTCTTCTTCTACTTCCTCCTCATCAGGATTTGCCGCTTTTATAAGAGGTTCTGGATCTTCTGTATCAAGAAGTCCATCTCCATCATCGTCTAAGTCTTTACTATTTCCCACACCATCACCATCTGTGTCTGTGTCAGCGTTTTTAACTTCTGCTGTAGCAACCTCTCCTGTGTATTCTATTTCTTGGGGCGCTTCGCCCGGCTCTGTGGTAACTACATCAACAAATTTTGCCGTTACAGTATGAGTTCCAGCTAGAGGAGTCCAGTCTGTCCATATCACCTGAAAACCGCCTTGGCGCTCAAGTACTACATCCCCACTGCCAATCTCCACACCATTGCTTAAAAATTTAACCGTACCAGTGACATCAGCCTCGGTACTGTTTGCAAGAGCGGTGTAAACCCTTATGGTCTCACCTGCAAAAAAAGGTTCCTTCTCAAACCAAACACTAGTCTGAAGAAATCCTACATGATTTATGTTTATGGCATGAGCCACAGACACGCTGGTAATTATAAGCAACAAGACCGGTAAGAATTTTGTCAATCTCATAATTTAGTATTGTACAACGTAAAGAAAAAATAGTGGGAGACCATATAATATTGACAAATAATATATCTCTGTTATTTTTTTATAAACTCACTTACGCCTTGAAAGGAGGTTTCAAATGTCAAAGTTCTTTCTGGCAGTGCCTCTGACACTGCTCGCAGGCCTTCTTTTAGGCATACCTGCCGTCGCCGATGAGTGCGAGACGGGCAAGGTCTTGAAGGAAGTCTGGTTCTATTCCCCAAATCCAAATGCGTCGGATCCGGACAAGCTCTACGGCCCATACGAAGTGACCAAGGGAATCACGCAGATACTCGGAGATGGCGCAAGGATTTCCATATGCGGAACTTCTGTGGAGTTTTCCTTCCACGGCTCACACGGCCACGAGGTAAAAGGCACCCTACTTCCCAATACTGGCAGATGGGTGAAGCGCATCTTCAATCTGGTCAAGTGGGACGGGGAAGTTGCGCCGAAATGGCGAGGCGCCGTGCGAATGGTGAATGCCATCATCGAGCACAAGAAGCGCCAAAGCGCTATCCCGACGCAAAGTCTCAAGCGAGACAAATGATGCCAACCCGGCATCGCACGACAGGCACGGGCCTCCCTTCTGGGGAGGCCCGTTTTGCATTTACTCTATCTTAAAACTGGTATTGAAAGTGAAATATTCTCCATCAACATTTTTACAGAAGGAGCTCTATCTCCCATATATGAACGCGCATCTCTGATACTTTGAAATATACTTGTATCCTTTATGACTCCCTTCTTATAGGACTTGTATAATTCACCTTCAAGAGAATTTAGAAAAAATATTGCGCGGGCTCTGTCCTTATCCTCAACTATTCCTTTTATAAGCTTCAACCGTTCCGGAACGCTTGATGAAATAAACTCCTTAATTTTTTCATTAGCTTCACTTGTCTCATCAACTATACGAAGGCGTGAGCGAAGCGTTGGCAGAAGCTTGTCAGGAAATGCAGTCATTAGGAAAAAGTATGTTCCTTCATTTGGCTCTTCTAGAACCTTAAGGAGAGCATTCTGTGCCTCTCTTGTAATAAAATTGAAAGAGACGACAAATACTTTTTTATCGCCTTTAGACGGTGAAAGAGATTCCATTTCTTTTAATCTTCTTGCTAACTCAACCGTAAAAGATTCTTCCATTAAAACTATTACATCTGGATTCCCGCGATACTTTAATTTAAGAGTGTTCTCTATAAATTTAATCAGATCTTCATTTACCTTTTGGTCGTATGGCAAAAGATATGCGTGATGAAACAATCCTGATTTATAATCGGCTTCTAGTGCTTCCATCCCGTTAGAGGCAGGTCGCGATCGTCGCGCCCCTTATTATCATCCTAGTAAAGCTGTGATTCTTTATTTCTTTCATAATTTTACATTTCCGTTTATGTGACCGCGGCCTCTAACGGGATCCATCTTTTAATAGTAACAAACTAGCGTTTAGCTATGATTGATTTCTTGTATGTATTTAAGTGATTAAGGGTTATTCCCGTACCTTTTGCTACACAATATGGTGCGTCTTTTGCTAGAAATGCTTTAACGCCAGTCCTTCTAAATACAAGCTCCGGTAGATTTCTTAACTGAGACGAGCCTCCGGTCATTGTGATTCCGTGGTCAATTATGTCAGCTGAAAGCTCTGGCGGGGTCTCTTGAAGGACGTCGCGAATCGCTTTTATCATCTCGCGCAATTCCCTTCCAATTGCTTTTACTACTTCATTTGTGCGCACGTCAGTGGAGCGAGGAAGCCCTGTAAGAAAATCGCGTCCTTTTATTATCATTATGTATTCTTCCTCAAGAGGTACCGCAGAGCCAACTCTTATCTTTATATCCTCCGCAGTTTTATCCCCTATCGCTAGATTAAAAGTTTTCTTTATGTAATCAGCTATCGCTTGATCAATTCTATTTCCGGCACATTTAACAGATGTTGAAGAAACGATTCCGCCAAGCGAAATCACAGCAACGTCTATAGTCCCTCCTCCAATATCAACTATCATATGTCCGCGCGCTTCGTGAATTGGAATTCCTGCGCCGATTGCGGCAAGTATCGGCTCCTTTACGACGTATGCATTTTTAGCACCTGCTTTAGTAGCCGCTTCAATCACTGCTCTGCGCTCTGTTGAGGTAACCCCCGCTGGAACGGAAATCATTACTTCAGGTTTAAACATATTCCATTTCCCTAGAGCCTTTCTCATATAGTAGCGGAGCATAGCTTCTGTAACTCTATAGTCGGCTATAACGCCATCTCGCATTGGTCTGTATGCAACGATGCTGTCCGGCGTACGCCCAATCATATCTTTTGCAAAATTTCCTACGGCAAGGATTTTGTTGTCCTGCTCTGAAACAGCAACCACCGAAGGCTCGTTAAGAGCCACTCCTTTGCTTGGAACATAGACGAGGGTTGTTGTAGTTCCTAGATCTATTCCTAATTTTGGCGTAAAAGCTGACATATTAATTTACTCTCTTTATGGAAACCCCAATGTTGCGAAGTCTATCCTCTATTCGCTCGTATCCGCGGTCAATATGATACACGTTATTTACCACAGACACTCCCTTTGCAACTATTGCCGCCCAAATATATGCAAGCCCCGCACGAAGATCTGGTCCTTCTAAGACGTGACCTTTTAGAAGCGTTGGGCCCTTTATACCTGCTTGATGAGCGTTCCAAAGAGTAATGTCCGCACCCATTTTTACTAAGTCCGCCGTGTAATTAAGCCTTCCTTCAAATATTGTCTCAAATACCGTACTCTCGCCTTTTGCTTGTGTTTGAAGTACTGCCATCGGGGCTTGGAGGTCTGTAGGAAATCCCGGATATTCATGAGTCTTAATTGAAATAGCGTTTAAATTTTTTGCTCCTCTAACTGATACAAAATCCTCCCCCGTCTCAAAATCTACCCCCGCATCTTTAAGATAAGAAAGCGTGCTTTCAAGATGGCTCGGATTACACTCTGACACCTTAAGTTCAGTCCCCGACATAGCCCCCAATATTACAAATGAACCCGCTTCAATCCTGTCCGGCATTGGTGTGTGCTCGTAACCATGCGAAGAAAGCAATTCTCCCCCCTCTATCTCAATTGTGGGAGTACCGGCTCCTACAATATCAGCTCCGCATCTATTTAGAAACTCTGCCAGGTCAACCACTTCCGGCTCAAGTGCTGCGTTTTTAAGAATGGTCTTTCCTTCAGCTAACATCGCCGCCATCATTAAGGTCTCTGTAGCAGTGTGACTTTGAATTGGGAAAAATATTTCAGCTCCCTTGAGGCGCCCACCTGAAGTTTTTACTTTAAATTCATTCTCTCCTTCAGTTACAGTCGCACCCATTTTCTCAAAACCTTTTAAGAAAAGGTCTATTGGTCTAGCTCCTATGACGCATCCGCCGGGATGCGCAAAACTAACTTCGCCCAGTCTTCCCAAAAGTGGCCCTGTCAAAACTATTGAGCCACGAAATCGCTTCGCGATTTCGTGATTAAGAGCGGGGTTTTTAACACCAGAACCGTCGAAGCTCCATTTCTTAGAATCATTTGAAACCTTAACGCCAACGCCCTCAAGAAGCTCTGCCATTCTCCCTACGTCCTCAAGCTCCGGCACTTCATTTATTACGGCTTCTCCTGAAAAAAGCGTGGTAGAAGCCATCGCTTTAAGAACCGCGTTTTTGGCCTTATTCACCTTTATCTCTCCCGAGAGTTTTCTCTCACCCCCTAGCCCAACTACTTCAAAAGAGTCCGTTTTCATGGGGCTATTCTACGCGCTACCGCAATTTAGGCAAATTGCGTATGCTATCCCTATGTATTTAAGCGAGGTAATCCCTATCTCACGAGGAATCACCAAAGACAGTCTTTCATATTTCTCAAAAGAGAAACTTCCCATTGGCTCTGTTGTATCTGTACCAATTCGTGGAAAGCGGGCGCCAGGTTTAGTCTATTCAATTAAAAATGTTCGCGACGAGAAAAGCACGCTTCGTGACCTCCCATACTCTTTAAAAAAGTTAAACAAGGTAAAAGCTAGCTTAGTGTTTCTACCAAGTTTTATGAGGGCAGCAGAGCGCACAGCAAACTTCTACGCCGGTTCAACCGGAGCTGTTCTTAGTTTGGTCATTCCTAAATCAATTCTTGAAGATCCAAGAAAGGTAAAAATAAATAACACTCCTAAAGACGACAAAAAAGAGACGTATGAAAAAGTAGTCCTTCAGGCTGACAGAGAAGAAAAGTTTTCCACTTATCGTTCGCTTGTAAGAGAAGCTTTTGCAAGAAAGCAGTCAGTATATATCTGCTTTCCTACGATTCACGAAGTAGAACAGTTTGCAGAAACTTCAGAGCGGGGGATTAGTAAATACACATTTATACTCCATAGCTCGCTTCCAAAAGCAGAACTTCTAAAGCGCTGGAAAAGCGCATCAGGAGAAGCTCATCCAGTCCTCATAATTGCAACAGGAAATTTTTTAGGAATTCCCCGCGAAGATCTGAAAAATATAATAGTTGATCACGAAAGCTCTGGTGCTTATCGTACTCTGATACGTCCTTTCATTGATATTAGGGTATTTGCCGAGCATCTCTCTCGTGAGCTCGGGGCAAGACTTATTTTTGGAGATACATTTCTTAGAATTGAGACACTTTACGCGCACGATGAAGGTGACGTGGCGGAGCTTGCGCCTTTAAGATTTCGTCCAATAGCTGAAGCAAATCAGGATATTATAGACATGAGACAAAACAAGCCGAGCACTAAAGGCTCATATGACGCTATTAGTGACGAGCTTAAAGAGCTAATTCACGAAACGAGAGAAAATTCAGAGAACTTGTTTATATTTAGCGGCCGTCGCGGCCTTGCTCCTACTACGGTGTGTTGTGATTGTGGGGGTCTTGTAAGAAGTACTAAATCAGATGCTCCTATGGTTCTTCATAAAACGAGTCGCGGAAATATATTTGTCTGTCATCAAAATGGAGAGATAAGAAGCGCAGCAGAAAGGTGTAAACACTGTGGAGGCTGGCGCCTCACTGCACTTGGCGCAGGAATTCAGTTAATTGAGGAGCAAGTAAAAGAAAAAGCACCTAAGTCAGGGGTATTTAGAGTGGATAGTGATTCTACAAATACACCAAAAAAGGTCGCCGAAGTTGTAGAAAAATTTTATTCTACTCCCGGCTCGGTACTCATTGGAACTGAAATGGCACTTCCCTATCTTAGCGTTCCGATCCCAAATACTGCAGTGGCCTCAATTGATTCGGTTCTCGCGATACCAGATTACAGGATTGAGGCAAAAGTATTTTCTCTTCTTCTTTCTATTCGTTCTCTTACTCAAAAGAAGTTCTTGGTGCAAACCAGAAACCCTTCACAGCGAGTCATTAAATATGCTCTCTCTGGAAACCTTCTTGAGTTTTATCGCGAGGAAATAGAGATGAGGAGAGAGTTGAACTATCCTCCTTTTACATATTTTATATCAGTGACCATTGAAGGAAGGCGTCCAAAGATTGAAAAGGAGATTGAAGAGATTGAAGAGAGTCTCAAAGACTACGACATAAGTATCTTTTCGGCTCTAACTTCAGCCGGGGCGGGCCTCCAACACGCGCACGCATTAATCAGAGTTCCATCAAGCACGTGGCCAGACAATAGACTCATAGCTATATTAAGAAAACTCCCTCCGAATATAAAAGTCCAAGTTGACCCCCCAAGGCTCATATAATTGATTGTCGCATTACACGTGATAGGATTTCATCTATGGTAAGAGAGATATTGCAAGAAAATAACAAAACTCTGCGAGAACAAGCAAAGAGCGTGCCTGTTTCTGATATCTCCGGAGAGAAAATCCAGAAGCTCCTTTCTGATATGAGAACAACGCTTGGTGAGACTGAAAAAGGTGTGGCGATAGCGGCTCCCCAAATCGGAGAATCTTTGAGGATTTTTGTGGTGTCCCCACACATATTTTCAGAAGATGAGAAAAAGGACTTGGTTTTCATAAATCCTGAAATAACTAACAGGTCTAAAGAGGAAACTAAGGTGGATGAGGGGTGTCTTTCTGTAGACGGGAAATATGGCCTTGTAAAGCGTGCCGAAAAAGTAACTGTAAGAGCATGTGATGAAAATGGAAATTCTTTTATGCGAGGAGCAAGTGGGCTCTTAGCGCAGATTTTTCAACATGAAATTGATCATTTAAACGGAGTTCTATACACAGATATTGCAGAAGAAGTAAATGACACAGTGAAAGATGGAAAATCCTAAATTTGTATTTTTCGGTACTCCGGCTTCCTCGGTAATAGTGCTTGAGAAGCTAAAAGAGGACGGTCTTATACCGAGGCTTATTGTTACAGCGCCGGATAAACCGCAAGGAAGAAAAATGATTATTTCTCCACCGCCGGTTGCTATTTGGGCAAGAGAAAATAATGTAGCAGAGCTTCAGCCGGAGAAGCTGACAGACGAGGTAATAGAGAAAATAAGAGGCAAGGCTCCTCAAGGGGCTTGGGATTTTTTCGTGGTTGTAGCTTATGGATATATTCTCCCTCAATCTCTTCTTGATATTCCTAAAAAAGGTGTACTGAATGTTCACCCTTCCCTTTTACCAAAATATCGCGGCGCTTCCCCTATTAGGACGGCAATTTTAGAAGGAGAAGAAAAAACCGGAGTAAGTGTGATGGTTATAGACGAAGAGGTAGATCACGGCCCGACTCTTTCAAGCGAGACTATTGAGATCGATTCTTCTATTGGAGCAATTTCTCTTGAAAGACGTCTTTTTGAAATTGGAGGAAAACTTTTAGCAAACACAATCCCAAAGTGGCTCTCCGGGAGCATTGAGCCAAAAGAGCAAAAACATGAAGAGGCTAGTTTTTCAAATAAAATAAAGAGGGAAAATGGGCTAATAGACCTTGAAGATGATGCATATAAAAACCTACGGAAAATCCGTGCATATGAGGGTTGGCCGGGAACATACTTTTTTACAGAAAGTGGCACGCGAGTAAAGATAATTGATGCTGAAATTGAACACGACAAACTCAAAATCAATCGCGTAATCCCCGAAGGAAAAAATGAAATGAGATACGAGGATTTCTTTAAAAATTAAACGGCGAAACCCCGCTCACAGCGGGGCTCACTTCTCTTCTCCAACAATGTAGTGGCCGAAACGGCCCTCTGCTTCGATCCAACCGAATACAGGTGTACCAGGGCGCGGCTCGGCGTCTTGCCGCTTGACCGGAGGATGCTTGGGTTCTGCGCCCCCAAATTGATGACGACCATTGTCTCCATAAATGCGGTGTAGCTCCGCCACCCTACGTTGAGCTGCGAGAGTTAACATATTTACTTACCTTTCTGGACTGTGAACAACTATAAAGACCTTAACCGATACCTACCGCCTACGAAACCTCAACATCTCTTTCATCTTCGCTCCCCTTCGTTTTAACATAGAGAATCGCTTTTTCTTGAGCTTGCGAAGATTTCGTGCGCTCTCATCTTGAACCTTATCTATCACTTCTTGAAGGGTTGTGCCCTTTGCTTCTGCGCGAACCATTTTTCCTCCAACAAGAACATTTATTTCAGCTTTGTATACGTCTCCTTTTTTGTGCTTTTTTAAGTGCTCAATTTCAAAATCAAGCTTCACACTCTCATCCTCTTTATCTACGTACTTCTCAAGTACTACTAGTTTTTCATCAAGATAAGTCCCCATGTGAGGATCAAGTTCTACATGGGTTGTCTTAATATTTACGTGCATATTTATTTCTTATAGTGCTCGTCTAAATAGTCGTTAATGTCAGCAGATTCATACATCTCTACTCCCCTTTCCTCATCAACAAGATACGGAACCATTCTTTTTCCTCCTCTTTCTACCAATTCCTTGGCAATACTGTCGTCTGAAATATTTAACTGTTCTACTTCAATTCCCAACTCGTCTATTTTATGTAGCACCGCTTGGCAGTATGGGCAGCCTGTTTTTACGTACATTTTTAGCATAGTGATTCTTATTAACTATTAATTTCTATTATACACTCCAATTAATTCGGCCTTCTTTAAAATGTGTCCCTTCATAGCAGACTTTACAACCTCCTTACCAGCCCCTTCTCTTAAATCAAGCTCGGTATCAAGTGCGTAGAGCTGAAAGATATATCTGTGCTCCTTGTCCGGCGGACATGGTCCATGATATTTCATATTCCCCGATGTTCCTTCGCCATGTATTCCCTCCGGTTCTTCTCCTTCGCTTATCTCTGTAATACTTGTCGGAATATTAAATACGATCCAGTGATCCCACATCCCGTCTTCACGAATATACCTTGGGACATCGGGGTCATCCATTATTAAAACAAGTGACTTAGCCTCCTTGGTTACACCGGAGATTGAAAGCGGTGGGTTTGTATTCTCACCGTCGCAGGTGTATTTGCTCGGAATACTTCCGCCTTCTTCAAATGCAGAGCTTTTGAGTTTTAAATCCTCCATAAATGCTTCACTATTATAATCCTCGTTTTTATTAAGAAAAATAACTAAAAGTGTGAATAAAATGATAGCTAAGGCACTAGCTACAACCTTCATAGCTAAATTATATCACGACAATTTTTACCGTTGAAAACCCTCACAGTTTAAGTACAATACTTGAAGCCCCTTTCGTGGGGCTTTAAAAATCATTCCGAGGCCATGGCTTTGTCTAAGTTGGCTCTGGTTTGCATATTCCGGGGTAGCTCAATGGTAGAGCAATTCGCTGTTAACGAAGAGGTTGTGGGTTCGAATCCCACCCCCGGAGCAAGATGGGACTTTCAGAGTACCTTCGCGCTAAATCCTTATATTTATCAATACTCTCTTGAGGTTCGAACCTTGAGTGTATTTCCCTTATGGTTGGTGAGGCTTCTTTAATGAGCTCAAGAGGTTCTGGCAATAAGACGCTCAATTCTCTGTCTTTTATAGTGAGGTTCGAACCAAGCGAAGAAAGTATGTTTTTCTTGCCCTCCAAGGTTGCCTTACCAAAAGATTCCCTCGCCTGCTCTGCAAAGTCAAAGTAATTTTCAGCAATCTTCAACCATTCATCAACACGACTCTTGGTATCGGTAATGAGCAACTCAATTCTATCTTTTCCGCTTGTTAAGCTGACTTTACGTCTTGAGAACTCATCCTCTGTAATCTCACCATTAGCACGCAAATCAATAAGGTTATCAATTTTTCTCACAATCGAGTCATACTCTTGTCTTTGATTCTCTAGAATTCTGGTGCGGTCTTGAGACTCAACTTCATTCTGCTCACGCAACACATCCATAGCCCACTTATGAAATTCTTTTGGTATTTCTATACTCGCAAGAACCTTTTCTATCTGTCGCCCTAGCACTTTCTCCTCCATCGACTTCTGAGAACAGTTTTTATCTTTTTTCTTCGTACAGTGATAGTAAACGTACTGTCTCACAACACCGTTTTTCTGCCTTTTGACTTTATGCTCTGCAGTAATCAAAGCGCCACACTCTCCACAACGAATTGGCCCTCTGAACGCAAAGTCGTAGGTTTTAGGACGCGTGCTGTACTTCTTACCAAGTAACACTTGAATTCGGTCATGTTAATGGGGATAAG
>NZBM01000011.1 GCA_002687905.1 bacterium
AAGTGAAATAATTCATAAATAGAAAGGAATAATAATGAAGAAATACCAAGTATTATGGTGGGAAGAACACATCGTAAGAAAAGAAGTAGAAATTGAAGCAGTCGATGAGTGGGAAGCACAAGAAAAAGCAATGAGTGGAGATATTGGTAACAATGAAATACATGCCGAATTGCACGATGTAACTGATTCAGACCACATAAAAACAACTTTGTTGAAAATAATAGAAAAGGAAATATGATAACTTTCAAAGAATTTAAGGATTCTTTAAATTATATATACCAATAAGGGGCTAAATAATAGAGATGCATAAAATGATTCACTTCGAAAGGCTATGTGCCTACAGCAGAGCAATGACAGATATTAAGTTACCTGTACATCTTTGTGAAGGTGAGTTTAAAGATGTTAGTCTTACTTATGATGATATTATTGCAGGAATTACTGCAACCTATGATTTTGATGGAGAGGTGCTAATTCCAGATGGGGAATGGAAACACTTTCCGCAATCGTTTATTGAGAACAAATATGTTCAAGCTTGGCTGGCAATGACAATGAATGCTCATGAACTTGCTTTAAAGCATTTGAAGGACGAACCAGAGATGAAAGAATATCTGGACGAAGATAGTTCATATAGAGTTGTTAGTACTCAGATGAGGGTCTTATACCATATGTGGTCGTTTCATAGGCACAATGAAAGACTGTATAAAGTCAGTAGTGGTTTAATTGACGCATTGGAAAAAGCGGATTATCCGTCAACCTTTGATACAGTTAAGGCTCCATTCAATGAGGTATTCATTTTGTTTCCCGTGGTTAATGACTTTAAGATGCCTGTAGCCAACAAAAAATTAGAAGGAATGTATGTTAATTGCGAAGAAGTAGATGAGTATACACGAGTTGCTATTTTAATGACTGAGCGACCAAGAAGTATGCACGATATTCTAAATGAAGATGTGTATTTCTTTGAAGGGTATTTCAAAAGGGATAAGCCAATAGATAAGTCTATAGAAGAAGGTGTATCAAAAATGATTGGTGTGAGTCGCTATGATAAAATGAATGAAAGCCAAGAAGTAAGCGATATGATTGTTAGAGTGACACATTTTGTGGCAAAGTTATTTTTGTATATGTCAAGTGTTAATGCCACAGTAAGAGGGCAAGAAGCCCCCGATAGAACGGAGCCGAAAGAAAAAAGACTTAAGAAGTTCCTTCATCGTGAGAAGTCCAGAAAGAAGTTCTATCAAGTTGGACAGGATATAGTTATATCGTCCAAATCACAAGAAGGCTCAGATGGGAATACAGGGAACAGCACGAAACATTCGCATCGTTATTTAGTTCGGGGGCATTGGCACTCCTACTGGTTGAAATATGAAATTGAAACTTTGAAACCACACCAGATTATTGATACAAAGCAGGATGAGTTCGGGACTATGGCGGTGAAAGTAAAAAAGTTCCTTGCTCCCTATTGGCGAGGTCCAGAATTAGGCGAAGTGGTTTTGAGAGATTATAAGGTAGTAGAATGAAATTACAGATATACTACACACACGTAACTGGTGCAGTAGACCATTGTGGTGAAACAGACCTTCACCCAGAAGAATGGGTTAAGAGAAATAATGAGGAAAGATGGAAAGATGTTGTCTGTGGTTTTGGTGATGAAGAACAGCATAATAATAGAGATTGTACCTGTATAGAAGATGTAGATGAATTTGAATTTAAGTATGTAGGATGAAAGAAACTTCAAAAGATACGTGCATAGTTCCTTGCCTGTTGCAACCTGTGGAAGTTCCAGAGGTCATAGATGAACAAAAATTGGATAGCTGGGCAGAGTTGTTCCTGTTTTACTGGGAGCACAAGGAGAACAATTTGCACATAGAGGTAGCACAAGCGTAATGCCATATCCAATGAGACCACAGTATAAGTCACCTGATGGGAAGTTCAGGTATTATAGTGATGCTGGTCTTCTGTATGAAGCAGATAGTATGCTTGGCTTATTATGGGAAATATTAAAGCACAGATTTTACCACTTGATAAAACATGGGAAGTGGATGGACTAATGAAAAGAATTAATGAAAAAGTAGTTACCTTGATTCAAGAACGACTTGATGTGGGTGCAAAAAAGTATGGGGAAGAAATCCTCATAAGTGACAAGCGGGATTTTGTTGTAGAAACATTAGAAGAATTGCTGGATGCCTGTGTGTATCTGGCTTGCAAGATAATCCAGTTAAAGGAGACAAAATGATAGAGTTACTAGTATTATTATTTGTATTTCTAATATGGAAAACACTCTCAGGATTCAGATTCTTAGAAGGAACGCCTTGGGATAAGGGAGACAAAAAATGAACTTAATAGACATACTTAATTTTCAACCGTTTGGTGACCACGGAGTAATGTCACTTTTAAGCATTCGGGTTGTCCACATAATTTTAAGTGCTTTTTGTGCCTATGGTATATGGGACTTATATGTTGGACTTAAGGAGGAACGAGATGGCGATTCATGTTAGAGAATTAGTGACCACAGCGTACTTTGAGGAATATGTCCTTGTTCAGTCTACAGTCGATGTTGCATTTGGAAAAGTTATGTACAGCTCAGTAGTGGCGGCGATATCAGCCTACAGAACTAGTTTACTACCGCCAATGAATATGGTGGAAAAAGAAATACACAGGATTCAAAGCGACAGTAGAGATAGAGTGGATGAGTGGGTTAAGGCATTAGCGGAAAAGTATAAAGATGTCTATAAGTGGGAAGGCGAAACGCTTGAGCAGATTAAAGATGATGTAGACCATGTTGTGGAAATTACGCATTCACTTATGGATTTAAAAAACGGCAAGCAATTATTGGATGCCCTTGAAAGCTTTGAACAGGATAAAATTATTGGTGATATAGACGAAGATGAAGAATAAACAAAAAATTAAGTCGCTCTGTCTCTTTTATAGAGTCTATTCGGTGTTTCGTATGTGCGGTGATGCATTTCGAGATATGGGTAGATATTGTCAACTCCAATGTATAATGGCGGAGCGACTCTCTCTTGTGCCTCGGGTTAGCCCACAACTACAATCAGTATCGCTCATACCGATACCCCGCCGACCCGAGGTGCAGTTATTTGGAGGTGTGTTATGAGAACCCCAGCAGAAGGATGCACAAAATGTTCTCTGTCGAATCATAGACAAAATATAGTTTGGCATAGAGGAAATCCCTTTGGAGCAATAGTTCTAATTGGAGAAGCCCCCGGTGCTGACGAAGATGCCACAGGTAAGGCATTTGTGGGCAGAGCAGGTAAAAAATTAGATGAGATACTTATGAAGGCGAAAGCGTATAACGCAAATGTTCCGATTGCACCTGAAGAAGTGCTAATAGTGAATACTGTTAAATGTAGACCGCCTGAAAATAGGGTTCCGACTGAAGATGAGATGACAAAATGCAGACCGTATTTGCAATCCCAGTTAGAGTTATCGAATCCGCATATTATAGTTTTATTAGGAAAAACTTCAGCAGACGCTTTATTGGGCGGTAAAAGTTCTTTAGGAGATTATAGGGGAAGTGTCCATCAGTGTGAAATTGGAAGTGTTGTAGCACCCGCAGTAGTTACCTACCATCCCGCTGCGTTATTAAGAAATCCAAAATGGGGTGCAGAAGTAGTCAAAGATTTTAAAGAAGTAATTAGGTTGTGGAAGGATTTAAACGGATGAAAGTAGGAAGATACAGATATCTAAGAAGCGATGATGTGAACATCGAGGAATTGATGGAAGCATTGACTATCGTTAATCCGAAGTATAGAAAGTCCTTGCAAATGGGGTTTTCGACACGGGGACTTGAGCCAGCAATGAAATTATATAAGCTTGGTTTGACAGAAGATTCGTCAGAAAGTGTTGTCATAAGAATTCCCAGACAGTTTCCGTATAGCGATTATCTGATTGATTCGGCTAATAGCGTTACAGTAGATGATGATACAGTTTTAGGGGAAGACTTAAAATATACGGATTCTATCGTATTAAGAGATAACCAATTCGAACCAGTTAAAAAATTCGTTGAAAACGAGAATGGTATTGTATCGCTTCCTTGTGGAGCAGGGAAAACCATTGTTGGATTAAAGGCATTAGCGGAAATAGGGAAACCAGCAATCGTCTTGGTACACAAGACATTTCTATTGAATCAGTGGAGAGACAGGGCAAAAGAGTTTCTTAATGAGGATATAGGATTAGTTGGAGCAGGACAAGAAGATTGGAAAGGTCGCAAAATAGTGGTAGGTATGATTCAGTCGTTGAATAATGTGGACAAGTACCCAAAAGAATTTTATGAATATTTCGGTGTTGTTATATCCGATGAAGTGCATAGGCTGTCGGCTCCTGTATGGGAGAAGGTTGTCGGTCAATTTCCAGCAAGACGGAGATGGGGGCTGACAGCCACGCCATATAGAACGGATGGATTAGAGTGCATCTTCAAGTGGCATATAGGAGGGATGCTGTTTATTGAAAATGAACAACCCCTGACTCCCCAAGTTGTCCAAATTAGGACAGAAGCATATATGTCATCGCATAAGTATATAAATATGTGGGGAAACAGAAATCTTAATATGGGCAGACTCATATCGAATCTCGTTAAAGATGAAGACAGGATGTACCTAATAATTAAAAGTTTAAAGAAGGTTATTAAGAGTGGCAGAAAACTGCTTGTGCTTTCCGATAGGCTTAATTCTCTTGATGAATTAAAGAAAGGACTGAGTTCAACAGGTGCAGATATAAAAATGTATGTAGGCAGTACTTCAGAAGAAGATAGATACAGTGCGGAGGACGCAGATGTAATCTTAGCAACAAGTCAGATGGCATCTGAAGGTTTGGATATTCCAGACTTGGATACATTAGTTTTAGTTACACCAAAAAGCAGTTTACCGTGGCTGAAACAGGCAGTAGGCAGAATACTTCGAGATGTGGAAGGTAAGAAGAAGCCACTCATTATTGATTATATAGATTTGAAGATTCCTTTATTGAGGAATATGGCTATGAAGAGATTTAAGTATTATAAGACTCAGAGATTTGATGTTGAGTCGGACATAATGGATTAGGAGAATATATGAAGAAGAAACCCAATACATCTATAACCCCAGCACCTAAGTTCGCCGTCTCACCCAACGTCCGCTATGTTAAACCAAGCGAACAGGCTCCCAAACAAAAAGTTGTGCGGATATTAAGGAAGTACGGTGGTAGTGCTAATCTTGGAAGTGACTCAGCTTGTGAGAAAATAGCCGTAGATATTTTAACAGCGATTGCGATGGGAACACAAAAAGTGGATATGGATGTGATTGAGGATTTAATAGAATTAGGAACAAATGAAATAGAAATACACTGTCCTACAGCAGTTGTGGATGAGTGGTTCAAATTGCTTAATAAGTATTGGAAATCAAAGGAGAAACAAAAATGACTGCCACAGAACTTATGCAGGAGTATCTGTCTGCCAAGGATACGATGACACTATTGAAAAAACGGGTAGACAGTTTACGATTGCGATTATTTGAAAAATTGGATGAAGAAGGAAAGGAAGACGATAAGGGACATCGGTGGATGAAAGGCGAATTAGATGATTATGTCTTAGAAGCCAAAAAAGAGAAACGGGTGTCTGTTAAACTATTGGATGATGATGTCTTAGATTACCTTGAATCCAGAAATGACAAGGAACTGTATGACTCGTGTACGATGCAAAAAACGGTTCCTGACGAAAGCGGAATTGAGGAGGCTGTATTGGATGAGAAGATTCCAAAGCAGGCTCTTGATTCCTTGGTGACGACAAGAGAGTCGTTTGCCTTAAAAGTTACAAGAACACAAAAGGAGGCTGAAGAAGATGGCTAAAGATTATGTTATCGATGGAGAAGTCAAACTTCTGTACACCATTGGTGAGTTAGCAAGGGCTATTGATAAGCAACCTGTCACCATAAGGAAATGGGAAGAAAAAGGCGTAATTCCGCCAGCGAAGTATCGGGATGGGAGCAATCGCAGATTGTACTCAGCCGAACAAATTAGCGGATTGCGTGAATTGACAAAGCAACACATAAAGCAGGGAACAAAAACACCAGACGAGTTCATCAACGGTGCTAAAGCGTTGTTCCTTTAATATAGAAGGAGATGTAAATGGCTAAACCAAGAAAAGCAAAAGAAGTTTGGGTGTCAGTAGGATTGACCCTGAATCTCGGCAATTATGAGTCTGCTAGACTTGATGCAGGGATGACTGTACCCATAGAAGAAGGCGAAGAATATGAAGATGGATTCAAAAAAGCGTGGGACGCTACTTTAGCAGAAATTGAAACACAGGCTAAAGACCTTAAGGCAAAAGGTGTATGATTTCTAATCCGTTCTTTAAGTGCGTGGCAATTCCTATGCAGTTGCTTGCAGATAATTCCCTGTCAGCCAACGATAAAATAGTCTATGTGTCTATTATGTCTTTGGTTGGTGGGGAACACAACGGAGATGTACCACAAAAAGAGTTGGCGAAACAACTTGATATGAGTGTGGCTACGCTGAATAAAAGCGTAAAGGTTCTGTGTGACAAAAAGTTTATTGAGCTGACTAGAGACAACAGCAATCTTCCAGCACGATATGTTTTATTAGCGTTGCCGTATGAATCTGATGTGAGTCCAGAAATTCCGATTGAAGTTGAACAAAAAACCCGCATTTCAGAAACTAAAACGCCTACCACCTTATCTAGTATATTAAGTACTGATACAGATAATGAGAGTAAAATTGGAAATTTTAAAGGGGCAGGACTAAATGTTCGGGTATTAGGAAAAGAACTAAATAAGTTAAACTCACCAGACCTGTGCAAGTTCTGGGTTACACGCTATTTTGGAAAATTTAAGATACCGTATGGTAACCCAAATGGTAAAGAACGGGCACTCATGAAAAGACTTATAGAAGAATACGGTTCAGAGATAGTGTGGAAAGCGGTCAAGTATGTTATAGATGAAAAAACTGTAATAGAAGGGTATCCGTCAATTAGTGCATTATACGGATTTAGAAAAACGATTATCCCTGAAAGCCAAAAAGGTAAGGTTACGAAAAAGGCTATAAGCGATAGACAATTTCAAAATACGGAATGGGACGAAAAAGATGGATTTTGAGGTCAGAAAATTTAGACGGGCAGGAATATTAGAACTCTGGTGGGATAAAGATTTAGAAACATTTCAGGGCGACAAAAAAGCGTTGAAGACCGTCCAAGAATATTTGGCGTCTTTAGAAGACCAGATAAAGAATGGTAGAGGATTATTTCTGGTGGGTGCTAATGGTGTCGGGAAGACGTATTTGACTACAGAAGTTTTGAAGGAAGCAATAAGGCAAGGATATACGGTGCAGTTTGCAAGTTTAGGCGGATTAGTAGAAATGTTCACAGCAGGATGGCACAGCGAAACACAAAAAAGAAACTTTCAACGAAAAATTAGAAATGTGCAAATGTTGGCGATTGACGATATAGGAAAAGAATACCGAGGAGGCTCGGGGATGTCTGAAATTGTATTTGATAATTTAATAAGGTATCGGGTGCAACGGAAGAAGACCACGCTGTTGTCTTCCAATATTGCGCCGAAAGATTTGAAGGGCATCTATGGAGATTCTGTTGCAAGCCTTTTGAATGAGTGCGTAAAAATAGTAAAGGTAGAAGGGGAAGACTTTAGGAGAAAGTTATGGAAATAAATGAAATAATCAAAAAAGTGGAGCATAATGGGAGAGACTTTATGCTACCGTTAAATGAAATCTCTTTGGGGGTTGGTGTAGATACAATTGAATCTGTAATTAAAGAAGTTAGTTATACGCTGACACCGAGAGCAAAAATCCAGTTGCTAGACCGACTTGGCATCCCATTAAAGTACTATGATAAATGTCCAGACTATTTGAAATCCACTCAGTTGGAGCATTGGGCAAAGGAAGACAAAAACATAGCGTACTTGAGAACGGACGAGCAGTCTTTAAGAGCAGTTCTTACAGAACGGTTTAAGCCCTATGACAATGCTGATTTCTTGCGGGACATAGAACCTACTTTAGAGGGAGTCGATTATAAGATTCAGCATACTACGATAACGGATGAATTGATGGTAGTTGGCATTGTTACAAATGGAACAGAGGATTGGAGTATGGGACTTGTCCTATATAATTCGGAAGTGGGCGTAAGTAGTATACGAGCAAAGGTGTACCTGCATAGTCCGTTAGTTGGTGAAGGTGTAATATGTGAAGAGTTGCATAATGTTTCTCATACGAAGTCAGGGCGAGAAAATGTAGACGGCTGGTTGCGGGAATGTTTTATGAAGGTGGAGCATATGGCGGAAGAACGATTAGCATTTATGGCGGAATTTGTAGAAACAAAATGTGCAGTAGAAACAGAGATGGCGGACATCGGCATACCTTTATATGTTATGGATAAAGTTTTAATTGATATGACTGATGAGTATGATACAGCTGGGAACTTGTTACACGCTTTATTAGGACAGGCGGACTTGTTTTCGGGAGACAAAAAGATTAAGACTATGGAAAAATTAGGCTCGTGGATTTCTGGCTATATTGATGCGTAGACTTCCAAAAGTTGAACGGATACTAAATAGAATGGCGTACTTAAAGATGAGATTCAAAAAATTAGTTTACATCCACCCGAAATTTTGGTGGCTGTATTTGAAATATAGAAGGGCATTAAATGAATACAGGTAAGCAACTGATTGACAAAATAGTTTTCAGTGGAGAATTAGGTGAAGTTATTAAGGCTGGAGTTAGTGCCGACTTCTTCGATGACAAACACGAGAAGATATTTAGTTTTATGCTTGAGCACTTTAATAAGTATGGAGAGTCGCCCACCGAAAAAGTGATGAGCAGTAAAATGAACTATCATGCCGTTCCTGTAGCCGAGTCTTTAGAGTACTGTCTTGACGAACTGCGACTAAGTAGACAAAAAGACATTTTGGAAACAGGCGTACAGGTTGCAAAAAATCAGTTGACCGCCAACCCAGAAGAAGCGTTAGATACTTTGAAAACAATGTTGTCAGTTGTATATGATGAAGCGTCAGAAAGCGATGATAAAAATGTCGTTGATAAAGACTACATACAGTCGAGGTATGAAAGGTTTATAGCACGAGGGAAGGTTGATGGCATAGACGGGTATTCAACAGGATTTGATTTTCTTGATAATGCGATGTACGGTATACACAAAGAAGAGTTTATTGTCATAGCGTCACGGCAGGCTTTAGGAAAATCGTTCTTTGCAATGCTTCTGGCAACGAATCAATGGAGACAACAGTTAAAAGTTCTCTTTTTGACTAAGGAGATGTCCATAGACCAGATGTCAGATAGGTTTGATTCCATAGCCGCAAAATTAGGGTACGGGGCTTTTAGAAAAGGTTTAACAGATGAAGAGTTCTTAGTAGATAAGTATAAAGAGATTGCTAATGGATGTGCCTTTATTGTTGGAACTTTGATGGGTGGTGTGTCAGGTGTGACGGCAAAAATACAGCAACACCGTCCAGACATTGTGTACATAGACGGGTTTTACTTAATGGAAGATGAAAGACGGGCATCAGCAAGGTGGGAAAAAATGACAAATCTGACAAGAGATTTAAAAGCATTAGCCCAAAGGTATAGCATCCCCATTGTAGGGACGACACAATTCAGCAGAGGGGCAGTTGGGGCATCAGAAGAATTGGATTTAAGCCATCTAAGTTATAGTGATTCAATTGGACAGGATTCAGATGTAGTCATAGGGCTATATCAGACCAATGAAATGAAAACCAATAAGGAGATGGGTGTAAAACTTTTGAAGGTTAGAGAAGGGCAGGCGGTAGCAGGAATTATAGAGTGGGATTTAGATGAAATGTCCTTTTCCTATGTTGGAGAGGATGAAAATGAAACAGGGGCATCCGATGACGAGGATATACCGTTTTGAAGAACAAAATGGATAAATAAAGGAGAGATGAAATGATAACAATAGCAAACGGCGATGAATGATGTCAGTATGTAGATTTGGAGAAGATTCAGATGTTTATGTATATCCTACTATTGCGGATTGCAT
>NZBM01000012.1 GCA_002687905.1 bacterium
AGGATTTGGTGTCAACCTTTACAGGTTGTATTCCTTGCTCTCCACCTGGATTTAAGTTAAGAAGTTGTGGGTTTATTGTTTTTAAAATTATGAAAATCATAAGAGCAAGGATTAATCCAAGGATTGCATTTTGAATCCTCTCTCTCCCTTCCGATTTTTTACCCACAGCGTCTGTGGTCATGTACTGGAAACCCCCAACAGCTATCATAATAACTGCGAGAACCGCCGCTATAGTTAGCCCTATTTCAAAAAGCTGATTGAATAATGGTCCTAAGCCACTTCCAACCTCTGCCCCAGGAATTTCAACGAGAGGCTGATACTTAGCCGCGCTAGTTTTTTCTGAGAATATGACCAGTACAAGTATTGTTATTAAATTAATGCTTAATTTTAAGGACATATTAGAAGTTTATACTAAACCCAGCTGATGCAGACTGAAATATTCTTACAAGGTTTCTTATATCTAAACTTAAAATTGAAGAACCACTACCACCTCCTTCATTTGCCACAACTAAACTTCCTCTGTCTTCGTCTAGATTTTCAATCTCTCTTCCATTTACTTGCCACAAAAAATCAAGATCATTCGAATTTCTATTGTCTACAGAAAAGAAATAAGGATATGCTGTAAATTGCTTTTCCTCCTCTCCTACTCCAAAGTCTTTATCAATAGCTTTGTTAAACATTTGTCCCAGAAGCGGATCCTCTTCATAAAAAACTATTTTGGGTTCTGAAGATGAGACTTCAACCAACCTTCCTCCGGTCACCAAGCCGTCCGGAGTAGAAACTTTTACAGAAATTACATCCACTTCTTCACCAAATGGGGCTTTTGTTGAAAAAACACGCTTGCCTTTTCCTGATTGACTACCTATTACCTTATTATTTCGTGTCCAGGTGTAAATTAGTCCTTCAGAAGAAACTAAAGAGCCAAATGTGTTTGCTATTCTAGGCATTGCTATAACTTCAACGTCGCCGTCGGGTGGCGCAAGCTTCTTACCTCTATAAAATGGAGGCGAATAGGAGTCAGCTTGCCATAAAATATCAACATCCGCAGGGTATATTGTAATATCTTCCCTTACTATAAAACCAGTGTCTGTGCTCACAACTACACTTACCCTAATTCTTGTACCTACATTTCCAGTTTCAATATCTATATCCATACTGGCTATTCCTTCACGCACCAAAACATCATCAACAAACCAGGCTATGTTTGAATTGTCTAAATTGTAGGAAAAACTTTTTACTGAAACGGAGACACTTTCATTTGATCTTGGAAATTGAGGAGAAGTCGAAAGAATTACCTCATCCGCGGTTGTTCCGGGGAGTTGTGCATTAGCCGATATTCCGAAAAATACAGCTATAGTAAAGGCTAGAATTGATGTTGTTTTTTTGAGGTGGTTCTTTTTCATAAATCAATTTTAAGATAAACCGAAGACTCCTTTTTTGCCTTTACTTTTTAAATAATCAGCGTTTACTGATGCGATTATTATTCCAATTGAAATTGTCCAAGCAGGCCAAGCGTTTATAGCAGGTATAAACTCAACAATTATTGCAGTTCCCATTGCGGCCATTCTCCTCATTGCGAGGAAGTCAACGTCAATGAGCTTAAACCAAATGAAATAAACAATAGAAGCCAACACTCCTATCACTGAATTTAAAAACACCCCTACCAAAAAGAAAGTCAATATCACTTGCAAGCCGTCTATAAGAACCGCAAAGCCTAAAAGTGCTAAAGAATTTACCTTTCCTATTCGCTTTTTGTATTTTTGAGGAGTCTCTGCCATTTTTAATTTAGATTCCCTCCTTGGCTAGGTATTTCGCTTACCGATTCTCTATATTTGTCATTATTAGCAGCTTCTGCTTGTGGTGGTGTGGTTTGTGGGCTTGGGGTAGCTGCTGGTGGAGTTACTTGTTGCTGTGGAGAAGGTGTGGCCTCGACGTTGCCACTGCTTATATTTGCAGTATTTACAGCAGGCTCGCCCAAAACATCTTTTACTTTTTCTGCAGAAGACTCTCCAACTCTTCTTTGTGAAATCTCTTCTTTGCTTTTTCGTATGTTTAGAAGTTGTGCTGGGTCAGAAGTAATAATTTGGTCTTCAGTGTATGAAGCAATAATTTTAATTGCGATATGCTTAAGTCCTGCGAAGAAAATCCCCTCCCCCACATCTGATTCAAGAAGTAAAAATTTTTCCTCATCACTTAATTTAAATGTATTTTGCACCAAATCCACAGATGTAGGCGATTGCTTGAGAAGCATTTGGATTGAGGAGTTTGTAATCATAGGCACTCCATAGGGGGAGCTAAGGAAATCGTTAACGTCTTGAGTTATAGTGGCAAGACCCAAGTAATACTTACGACCTCTCTTTGCGATTCCAAATAAAAATGAAGCTGTATCTTCTGATTTCATCATCCACCACGCCTCATCAATAACGAGAAGCCTTCTTCTGAGGTTTTTTCTTACTATGTTCCATATAAAGTGGGTAACAATATACATAGCAACCGGTTTTAGTTCGTCCTCCATATCTCTTACGGAGAACACGACAAATTTCTTATTTATATCAACGTTGGTAGGGCGGTTAATAAAGCCAGACCAAGTTCCTTGGGTGTATTTATTTAGTCTTTGCACCAAGGATTCACTTCCCTCCATACCAGCAAGTACCAATTCAAAGTCAGAAAGGAGGGGTGGGTCAATGTTAGTAAAGTCTGAATCCGGGGTAATGTCTTTGAGAGCATACGTCTCTGTAATTGCTCTATCAATAATTGCGTCTTCCTCTGGGGTGAGCCCACCAAGCATTATTCTGAATAGTCCGACCAGAGAGATGATGTTTGACCTCAAAATATCAGCGGGGTTTTCATCCTCTTGAACTATTGGGAGGTCAAATGGGTTAATATTGTGCTCTGATGAAAGAGATATGTTGAAATAACGTCCGCCCGTAGCTTCTGCAAGATATTCATACTCACGTTCTGGGTCAATAACAATAACTTCAGTTCCAAACATCAAAGTCCTTAGTATCTCAAGCTTTGTTGCGTAAGATTTACCAGAACCTGACTTAGCAAATGTAACCGAATTGTAGTTTTCAAGAGAAAACCTATCAAAAAGTACCAAACCGGAGTTGTGCCTATTTATTCCATAAAGTATTCCTCTGTCTGAAGTTAGGTCAAAAGAAACAAATGGGAAAATACTTGATAGAGGAGAGGAATTTAGTTTGGAGTTAACTCTAAGTTTGTCATTTGCAGCAGGAAGAACACTTTCAAATCCTTGTTCCTGCTGAAATAGGGCTGGTTTAACGTAAATCAATTTTGATTCAAGCATTGATTTTATTTCAGACTCCACTTTATTCAATTCATCTATATTGTCTCCATATATTGTTATGTATAGACCAACTTCAAATAACTTCTCTTGTGCCTGCTGAAGATTGTCACGCAGCTGCTCTAGGTCTTGATACGCAGTATCAAGGATAGGGTCGCGAACAAGACCCTTCTCCTCTCTGGTTGTTATCTGGCTCTGGACCTCGGCCACCTTCTTTTGAAATTTCCTTAACACTGAAGCCGTATCCACAGGATGAATGTGTATTGCTATATCAAATATCTTGTCCAGATTTATTACAGGAGAAAACCAACTATCTGACAGAAATCTCGGATAAGATATGACAAAGAAAGTTCTTGCTATTTTGTCTCCCAAATTCATCTCTCTAGGGCTTACCTTAAGAGCTGAAGGCGCAATAACGTCTTGAAGCTCAAGGACTCCTTTTTTGTATATTTCTTCGGGAAGAATTGAAGGAAGTGATACATCCGCTTTCTTTCCTTTTTTCTTTAAAAAATCTAGTAGTGCCATATTATTTTTGTGCTTGGGCGGTCTCGTCTTGTAGGTTCCCTAACGCTATCGGTTTTTCAAGCTCTCCCGGGTTAAATATTTTGTAATAAAGCTCTATCACTTCTTCTGTTTTAAGAGGTACGGTTCTTACACCAGACCTGACGAGCCCTTGCGATACAACAGTCATTCTTTGCTCTAGCTGAGAAAGGCTTTCTTCAAAACCAAGATCTTTATTCTCTTCTTTTTTCTCCTTTCCTTTTCCTAAAATTGATTTAAGAGGGCCGACATTCGTTTTAATACCAGTTGATGCATATGGAATAACTACAAAGAAGTTTTTCTCCATTATGTTTGCGTTTTCTGTAAAACTTTTTACAAACTCAATGTATTCAGTAATCTGAATTTTCATTAAATCGTCCAGTGTCTTCGCTAATTGGCTTTCAAGAAGTGCGATATAGGGCCTGATATCAAGGTCACGAGACTGTATAAATATTTGAACTGAAAATTCAAGGGAGTTAAGGAAATTTTGGAATTGAGAAACGATTGCCGACCGCTCGTCTGCGGATTTAAGTGCGAAGTTTGTAGAAGACGCCATTAGAATAGCGCGAAGAGAACCATCGGAAAGCACCACAATACCATCGCGAACTTCTTTTATTGGTACAAAATCTTGTGAAGCCTTAGATGCCATATTATTTTTCTGTATCTTCTAAATTACTTTTTATATCAAGGCTCCACGCCAAGTCCTTAAGCCTGCTTTGTGACATTTTAGGCACTTCAACTAGAGGTTTTTTGACAACCTCTTCTTTTTTCTTACTTGGTTTTTTCCTTCTGTTTTCTTCCCACAGATATAGTTTGCTACTCAAGCCATACTTAAATGCGTATTCTATGGTGTCTATAAGAGGTCTGTTATTTATCTTGTAAAATGCAAGCGCTATAGAAAAAGCTGCTACTGGCGCAATGAAAAACACTGCGATAAAAAGCGGTAGTAGGCGCCATAATACAAAACACAATCCTGCTCCTCCAACAAGATATATAAATTGTTTAAGTGTAAGTGGGCCAAAAATTTTGTCTTCAACCTCAATAAACTGCGGTACCTGATATCGCATTAAAGTTATTATACCAACTTGTAGGATATTAAAGTTTAGTTATCCTTTATCCCCACACCTTTTGTTTTATTAAAGGCTTTCATAGATCCTTTTCTTAAGCTGTCCAAGTGCTTTACCATCTTTCTTGAGAGAACTTTCCCTATGTCTTGCGTCACTTTCACTATAATACGCTTCATAATAGCGGAGAGTGAAAGGAATTCGTGATTTTGTTGATGGTACAGCACCCTTATTATGTTCTGAAAGCCTTCGCCTCAAATTATTTGTAGAGCCAATATATAAATTGTTGTCCACCTCGCTTCTTAGAAAATAAACGTAATACATTTGTTTTAGGCTATTAAACAAAAGGTGTGGGGATTTACTCTATAGGCTCTCTGTATGGATCGTCAGACGTTGGTCTTTTCTTCCCTTCGTCTATATTCACATTTACACTCGGAGTACTTGTTTGTGTGTTTTGACTCAGTTTCTTGTCGGAAAAATCTTTACTTTGAACTTCGTTTCCTGCGATGGTGTCTTGAGATATATTTTCTCCACTTGAGTCTTGTGCTATTTCTTCTGAATCACGCGCTATAAGTTCTTTTAAAGATTCTCTTATTGGTAGAAAAACTTCTTTTGCTATGTCCGCGGTTATTTTTTCAGCAGTACTTTTGTCAACCTTCATGCCACCTTGAAGATTTTTTGTAAATTCTTTTACATCATCAAGTCCCATCATTACCATGACCGTCTCATTTTCAAGAACTACTCCATCATCTAGGTGAAGCTTATATTTTTCAGAGACCCTTCTTATTTTTTCTTTAAAGTCACTAGACCTTATAGCATTTTGAAGAGCCTCTGGTAGTTTTATGAATCTATTTTGTATTAGTTTCTCAGTATTCTTATCCATGCTTTCTAATTTGGTTTATCAAACTTATCCCCAAGTTTGTCTAGTGCGTCTAACACTCTGTCTGTATCTTTTCGTTCTTTACCAAAGCTCTCTCTTATTGCTTCGGAAATTTCCCTCTGTTCTTTTAACCTGACTTCAGACAAACCTCCTCCTCTAAACTGGTTTGTTTCACGATTATAAATAAACTCTTCCATCCTCTGAGCTTTGTCTGATTCGTTAAATTCTCCACCTTCCTCTTTAGCTTTAATTTCTTTACTAGCCACGTAAGCTTCAGCAGCTTTCGTGTCTCTTCTTTTTTCTTCTTTAAGAAAAGCGTCATAACCTCCTTTCTTTGGCTTACCTAAGTCAATACCAGATGCTTTTTTAAAGCCCTTGCCTAACCCACTACCGCGTACGTCCATGCTTCCTTTAGCTGTTTTCTCTGTAGCTTTGAATCTTATATTAGCAAGAGCCCCACCAAAACCTCCTGACCTAGCTCTTGCCTCCAGCTCTTGCCCTTTACCAGAGTCAAGATATTGACGAGCCCTTCTTCCAATAGTTCTTCTGCCAAGCGCCGCAGCGCCGCCAAATGTAGCTGCTCCGCCACGTCTCGCGAAGAAGTTACCGGTCTTTTTAAGACCTCCAACTGCCGCACCCCCTCCTTTTATGGAGAGCTTTTGGGCGATTATGATACTTGAAACCATAAGGCCTATGATTATTATAAAACTAAATACTAGCTTAACTGCGCCTTCATCTTGGGCAAGAAATAGTTCAGAAAATGAAAGGTTATTACCCCCTCCTACAACTGAGCTTGCTACTTGAAAAGAAGCCCACATAAACATAAAAAATACAGGCGCAAATATTGCGTGTTTTGAAAGTGACCCCCACCATTCATCAAAGTATTTTTGTGTATGTGGTATCGCTCTTGCAACAAATGCCAAAGGCGAGAGAATCATAAGTATTGTTAAAACCACCGCTC
>NZBM01000013.1 GCA_002687905.1 bacterium
AGTCTGAAGGGCTTACCTGACACGCTGAGAGGAGTTGCATGGCCGACGTCAGCCTGTGCCGTGAGGTGACCTGTTAAATCAGGTAACAGGCGAGACCCATGTGTATAGTTACTTCATAGAAGATCACTATATAGACTGCAGTGGTAACACTGAGGAAGGAATGGGCTACGTTAGGTGAGTACTGCCCGAATCCCCTGGGCTACACGCGCGCGTCAATGCTGCATTCAAATAGATGCGACTCTGAAAAGAGAAGCTAATCCTTTAATATCCAGCTTAGTTTAGATTGAGGTTTGCAACCCAGCCTCATGACACCGGAATCCGTAGTAATCGTTTATTATCAATGAACGGTGAATATGTCCCTGCCCCTTGCACACACTGCCCGTCAAACCAACCGAGTTTTGCACTGTTGAGGTCCTTATGGAACGAAACTATGTAAGACAAGGTAGGTTAAGTCGTCACAAGGTAACTGTAGGGGAACCTGCAGTTGGATCACCTCCTATTAATTATAATTTGATGATTATTTTGCAACTGGTCAACATGCCTTTTTTCATTTTAGATAGGTTTAAAAATAGTTTATTTCTTCGAAAGTTATGAAAGATATGTCTTTCAAAATATAAATTGTAAAAACAATTTACATAATGGAAAGTAAAGCTCGGAATATTGTTGTTATAGGTATTAATCATACTTGGGAGTGGGATATTATAAGAGAAGTTAGGAGACAAATAAACCATAACTTCTCGGGTGATAAAATAAGTGTTAGAGAAGGATATTCTCATGAAAAAATTGAAGAAGAAATAACTCTAAATCTTACTCAAATAATTGGGAAAGAAAAAGCACAAGAAATATGGGAACATGCATTAGCTGGAGATGTTTGGGAAGATGAAAGTGGAAAATTTTATACTAACACTGAAATGTATCCTTATATTAAAGTTCCTGGAGTTCGAAAGAAATAGTAAAATGAAAGAAAATTTTAGCAGATCAAAAAAATGGGACCATACAGTAAGATTATTAGCCCTAGACTTCAAAGCAGTTGTTAATCCTCCATCTGAGGAAGATTATAGAGAAGCTGAGAAAGTGCTTAGAGGTTTAGAAGTGTATAAGCCATCTCTTTCTCCTAAACAAAGAGAATTTGAAATAAAATATTTAGCTCTTGCAGGTGTTCGTCTTGGAAAATGTATTTCAGGAAATTCTTAAAACAATAGTAAAAAATTGATTACGCTATGATTTTATGAGAATGTTTGCAGAGTGGGAATTCAAATTCAAAACAAATCTCTGAAAAAATTCCAAGGGTTTCTCAATGGGCTTAGTAAAATATCTTGATCCCATTCGTGTCTTAAATTATTGTGAAGAAAGCATCTGTTGCTTTGGGGATTTTTCCAGCGGTCGTGTTCGTAATAATCTTTTTGACAGTAGTGCCAAAAAAGAAGTTTTAGGATTTCGTCTTGGTAATCTTCAGGATTTAATTTTACAAGTTCATCTGGATCGTTTTTTAAATTGTACACTTCTACAAGTTCATTGTGTACATCAACAATTATTTTTATGTCATTGTGAATCATTCCGATTAGGTATCGATGGCTTTGGGTTACGAAGTAGATGGGTTTGTTTTCTCTCATGACTTCGCCTTGGAATTGAAATGGAAGAGGATACCCTAATGCATCAGTTAATGTTGGTACGAAATCTGTATGTGAAACTCTTTCGTTTATTATTTTTGGTTCTACTCCAGGGAAGAACATTATTCCGGGAACAATGAGTTCTTCGTTGTATATGCTATATCCGTGGCCAAAAAAATTATGTCTGTTTTCTAAGTCATGGCCGTGGTCTGAAGTTAAGATGATTATTGTGTTGTCAGACAAATTATTTTCTTCTAAAAAATTAAGGATTTTTCCTACTTGTGCGTCGACATATGTTAGTGCATTGTCATAGCGGTTTGTTACCCAAGCTCCTCTTTTTGATAAAGGGTTTATGCTTGAGTCTGGTTTGTAGACTGAGAAGTTTTTGGTGTAGACCATTGGGTTGTGTGTTGCTTGGAAGTTTAGGTAGAGAAAGAAAGGAGTTGGTTTTGTTTTGTTTAACCAGTCTATTGCAATTGTTGCTGTTTTATGGTCCATGTCTTTTTTTGCAAATCCTGAACCGTAATCTGTTTTACCGTCGGTCATTGAGTAAGAATATATATCTAGATTTGTGAAATTAAAATAAGTATTCATGCCCTGCCATCTGTCGTCCTGAGATGAAAAGTAGGCTGTTGTGTAATCGTCTTCTTTGAAAATGTCCCAGATGAATTTTTTGGGGTTGTTGTCTGTGAATAAATTTCTGTATTCGCTGTTGAATAGGTATCTTGATGATAGAAGTCCGGGCTGGGCATAGTCAGAGTGAGTTGAAGTTGAAAATGCGTTTTCGAAGACAATGCTTTTTTCTGCTAGTTTGTCAATATTTGGTGAGACATTTCTTTCGTATCCGTAGGTTCCTAAGCGTTCTGCAGATATTGATTCTAATAAGATGAAGACAATGTTTGGTTTTTTTAAGGTGAAATCTTCATTTAGTATTTCTTGTAAAACTGGTTCTTCGAATTGGTATGAAATTAAAAGAGATTCGTCTGTGACTATTTTATTTTCGATTCCTAAGATGGTAAAATTAATTGCGACTGTTAAGATTAATAAAACTAAATTTATTGTAAAAAGGATTTTCAGTTTTTTTCTGTTTTTATTTTTTAAGTCTACTACTGGTGTTTTTTTGCTGATTATTGTGATGAAGATTAGGAATAGGATTGCTACTATTGCGGCGACTGCTGCCACCATCCAGAGAGGATTCATGTTTGAAAGAAATAAAATTGTTTGGATTCGTGTTATTTGCCCTGTTGTGATAAAAGTTGTTGTTAGTATTAGGTAGGTTGTTGTGTATGCAACTATTATGAAGACACGGATGAATTTTCTTAGTCTTTCAGGTACGAATTTTCTTTTTTTTGAGAAGAGTATTGCGTTAAATGTTAGGATTGTGAATGTTAGGAAGAAAAAGTAGAATATGTTATAGATATTTCTTGTGCTCCAGTCATCTGCTTTTCCGACGGCGATTAGAGTGTAGATTAATAAAATTAATGAAATTGTGATTGCGATGTTTGTGTGATCTACTTTCACCTTTCTTTTTTTCATGATTTGTTAAAGGGGGGGGAGGGTTTTAAGTTTTTTGGAGCGGGCGACTTCATAAGGGAAATGTATCTCATAAAATTCTTAAAACAAAATTTTAAAAACCTAGTTCTGTAATTAATTTGAAGGGCCCATAGTCCAATGGTAGAATACTTCGTTTGCAACGAAGAGACCCGCGTTCGATTCGCGGTGGGTCCATAGTTTTACAACAAAAACATTTAAAAACAGGTTTTTTCTTGCTCTATTATCAAATGGTAATCGAGCAATACATATTCAACGCGTTAAATTTATTTAGAATTATGCGCGCTTGTTAATTTGTTTCTTTTACCATTTCGATTACCAGTATGAACCTCTTTTCCGTCGGAATTGGGGGGAGTGGAGAATTTAAACAAATTCCCAAACTTCGTGGATGCGTCCACGGCGTGTGGAGAACTAAACAACAAAGGTTTTACAAACCTAGTTTATATTCAATGAGACGAGTAGGACATGTACTAGCAACCAATTGGTTGTCAGTGTTTAAAATTTGGTATAATTTATTTATCAAATCTTAATTTTTTAAGATCCTTAAAACTGTTAGACGGATAGCTTGGTTCGAGTTGCGATGATGGACGCGGCAAGCTGCGATAAGCTCGAGGGAGATGCATGCGATTTTTGATCTCGAGATTTCCTAATGCGACAACGCATTCTTTAGAATATGCCGAGAGGCAAGTGTACCCAGGGAATTGAAACATCTTAGTACCTGGAGGAAAAGAAAACAAATAGTGATTCCCCAAATAATGGCGAATGAAAAGGGAATAGGGCAAGCTGAATCTGCTCTTGAAAGAGAGTTAGAGATGTGGTGAAGATAACTGCTAAGTGCAAACATCAAAGTCACCTGGAAAGGTGTACCGCAGAGGGTGATAGTCCCGTAGATGAAAGCATACACAGTTCTTCAAAAAGAGTAGGGCTTCCTGGATTGGAGGTCTGAATATGGCAGGATGAACTGCTAACCCTAAATATCAACTCGAGTCCGATAGTGTACAAGTACCGCGAGGGAAAGCTGAAAAGTACTCTTATCAGAGAGTTAAAAGACTTGAAATCTAACAGTTACAGTTTGTTACGGCATTACGGTGTTGTAACGTACGTTTAGAAAAATGGGCCAGGGATTTATTTTTTGTGGCGAGGTTAATTCGAGAAGCCGAAGCGAAAGCGAGTGTGAAAGCGCGAAAGTCACGGGAATTAGACCCGAAGCTAGATGATCTAATCATGAGCAAGGCGAAGTCTTTAGAAATAGGGATGGAGGCCTGAACCGTTATTGTGTACATGCATTTGGATGACTTGTGATTAGGGGTGAAAAGCCTATCTAATCTAGCGATGGCTGGTTCCAGTCGAAATATGCCTAAGTATAGTCTTGTCTAGTTTGTGTACGAGGTAAAGTACGGATAGAATTTGCAGAGCTTAACAGCTACGGGATTCGTTCCAACTCAGAATTTGTACACTGCGTAAGACAGGAAACGGGGGCAGGGCGTAAGGTCCTGTTCCGAAACCCGAACAAGGGAGACTGAAGTTAAGGTCCCAAAGTATATGCTAAGTGTAGTGAAAGGTGTCTTGAACCTGAGACATCAGGGAGGTAGGCCCAGAAGCAGCCACCCTTTAAAGAAAGCGTAACAGCTCACCTGTCGAGGTTCGAGGCCCTGAAAATGGACGGGGCTAAGCATATCACCGATACTTTAGAGGCACTCAGATGAGTGTTCTGGTAGACTGGCGTACTCTTTGCGCAGAAGCATTCCCGAGAGGGTGTGTGGAGCGAAGAGTAATGCAAATCCTGGCAGGAGTAGGATCGTATTATTTTGAGAATAAATAAGGCCGCAAGAGCACGGTTTCCTTAGCGCTATATGTTATCTAAGGGTTAGTCAGCACCTAAGATATTTCTTAACCGAAAATATCGATGGACATCAGGTTAATATTCCTGAACTGTTTGTGTTTGTTATGACATGAGATTGCTTCCGGATAAGCGAGGTCGCGAAAGTGGCTTTGATGCAGAAGATAGTGGAGTGTAATGCTAAAATGCTATCGAATGTATTGACGAAAATCGTTGATTCCAGGAGTCAGTGAAAAGTCTCGTGTATAGAATGCAAGCAGCTGTACTAAGAACCGGCACTGGTGCTCTGGCTTAGTAGGCTAAGGCCTGTAAGGGATAAATTGATTAAGGGAATTCGGCACATTGGCCCCGTATCTTCGGTAGAAGGGGTGTCTATATATGTCTCTGATTTATTAGAGGCATAAGTAGATCGCAGTGACTAGGACTGCCCGACTGTTTATCAAAAACGTAGCCGAATGCTAATCCGAAAGGACGTGTATATTCGGTGAGACCTGTCCAGTGGTGGTGTCTGAAACTCCTTTTCAAGGGAGCTAATGCCCATCAAACGGCGGGGGGAACTATGACCCTCTTAAGGTTTGTTACAAAGCTTTACATTTTACAGAAATGTAAAATGCTCCAAGAGTTATAGTTAGATAAACAAATGTTGAATTAAACCATGGAGAAAATTTGGCTATATGCTGGAAACTCTCGTTGAAGCAAAATAGGCTATTATCGTCGTGAGATGATAACGAACCCTAAAAATTTTTGTGGAGAGACAATCAGCAGGAAAGACTAGAATTGATTTTAGTTGAAATAAGAAAATATTTAAACAATATATTCTTTATTGAAATATGAATTTCAAAATTACTAAATTAAAGATAATAAGTTCTTTAATAATTTCAATAATTTTCGGAATTGTTATATATTTTACAACTAATACTTGTTTTGGAGAATGTCCAAAATTAGAATTCATAGAATTAATTAATAGAATATTACAATTTTTTGTTGTTCCATTTTTAGTTTTATTTGTTTTAATTTATATTATTTGGAGTTTAATCCAAAAGAAAAAAATTCTAGAATCCTCAGAGACTATACGCCAAACACGAAAGTGAAGATATAGTCCGAACTGCATGGCGACATGCAGAGCTTTACAGAAATGATAAAGCCCTCGAGAAATCGAGAGTAACAAAATTGAGCGTAATACCTTGTCATTTGATTGATGACTTGCATGAATGGTTTAATGAGGTGGTCGCTGTCCCTAATCAAAACCTTCTGAAAGCACTGACCGGTGAAAAGGCCGGTGACACCAAGTGGGAAGCTAAGACCTTGTGGACCTTTACTGCAGCATGTTGTTGTTATCATGTGAATGATGCATAGTATAAGTGGGAGCGTTGAAGCCATTGCTCTGGCGATGGTGGAGCATCCGTGTAATACCACTCACCATTTATGTGTTAACTTACTCTCTTTATGAGGGAACAGCAGCTTGTGGGCAGTTTGGCTGGGGCGGCACCCTGCAGAAAATATATCTGTAGGGCACAAAGATGAGCTCATCCAGGGCGGAAATCTGGAGTTGAGTGCAAGAGCAAAAGCTCATCTGACTGTATTTCGAACAGCAAGAAATGCAGGAACGAAAGTTGGTTCTAGCGAACCTTCGAGAACTTTTCATAGGTTCCGAATGTGACAGAAAAGGTACCCCAAGGATAACAGGCTTGTCGCGCCCGATAGTCCGTATTGACGGCGCGGTTTGGTACATCGCTGTCGGCTCTTCCTAACCTGGATGTGTACAAGCATCCAAGGGTGTCGGAGTTCACGCATTAAAAGGGATCGTTAGCTGGGTTAAGTACGTCGTGAGACAGTATGTATGATATCTACTAGATGTGTTGTTGATTGAGTGGAAGGACCCTCCAGTACGAGAGGAACGTGGGTTCGGAGTCTCTGGTCTACCAGTTGTTATGAGCAGGCTGGGCAGCTACACTCTATCCGATAAGTGCTGAAAGCATCTAAGCACGAAGCGGACCGCAAAACGAATCAACATAAGCCGCAGTAAAAGACTGCGTTGATAGAGACGGAATGTAAGCATTGAGCTTTCGCG
>NZBM01000014.1 GCA_002687905.1 bacterium
CCGCAAATGTTGAAACTATTAAACGGTTAATTAATGCCGTGCTAATATTTATTTATGAATCGTGGATTTACACTTATGGAGCTTTTGGTCGCGGTTGCTATTATTGGGATTCTTTCAAGCGTTGCTACCGCAATGATTAGTAGCTCACAGTTAAAGGCTCGTGACTCCGAGAGAATTACACAAGTTAGGCAATTACAAAAAGCTCTTTCCCTTTATCAAATAGAGACAAATCTATTTCCAATTCACACAACAGCAATTACTATAACCGGAAGTGACGCATTCTCTCTAGCTCTTGAAGAAAGAGACGTAATGCCCGAGGTACCAGCAGATCCAAATCACCCCAATACCGTCTACACCTATCAATCAAATGCCGCGGGGAATGACTATACAATTACATTTTGTTTGGACACATCCACGATAAGCGGCTACAGCCAAGGATGTGGCAACACAATAACCCCATAATATGGAACCAATTAAGTGGCAAGCATATGAATATGAATTTAGCGAGAAAAGCTCGGACTGGTTTTGGGCGCTAGGAATAATTGCTGTATCAAGTTCCATTACAGCTATAATTTTTGAAAATCTTTTATTTGCCCTCCTTATATTGATTGGAGCAGCTAGTGTTGCGCTTTTCGCAGCAAGACGACCTCATCTAACAAATTTTGAAGTAAATGAAAAAGGAGTTTTGGTAGACAAGATCCTTTATCCATACAGAAATCTTGAGGCATTTTGGATAGAACAAGAAGAAGGAGAGGAGCCAAAAGTGATAATAAGTTCTCAAAGATTTCTTATGCCGTACATAGTTGTTCCAATTCACAGAGATGATGTAGAGAAACTACAAAAAGTACTTGAAGAGAATCTAAAAGAAGAGGAGATGGAAGAACCCGTCTCTCATAAAATATTAGAATTTTTTGGATTTTGAAAATACTAAAGTATCGCACTAAATATAAAACCAAAAACCTTACGATATATCGTAAGGTTTTTGGTTTTCTGTCTTTAGGTTGAATTAAATTAGAACTCCTCAAAACTTGGAGCAATACGAACCGTTACAGACTGATTCTTGCTTCCACCTTGGTTAGTGCAAACAAGAGTATAGAGACTTTCTTCATTTATCGGAGCTGTTTGCTGCGAACCACTAAGACCACTTGCGCTAAAGTTTGGTCCCGTAACGCTACAAGAATCTACGTTTTGGCCTGACCAGGTAATTTGCGATGTGGAGCCAGGCTGCAATATGTCTGGATTTGCAGAGATTGATAGTTCAGGATCAAGAACAGTAATAGTTATCTGTGACTGACCTTCAACAGGACAATTAATTATGTATTGAGTTGTTTCCGTTGGATTTACAGTAACACTTCCTGAAGGCGCTCCCCCTGTTGAGAAATTAACCCCCGAACTTGCGCTTGATAGCGGACAAGACCAGGTAATAGTTGTAGGACTTCCTGCATTAATAGTCCCAGAAGATGGCGTAAGTGTAGGCGGTGGAGTTGGAGTGTAAGCGCCCTGCGAGTAATACCCACCCTGGCTATACGATGGCCCATAGGAGCCTTGTGAATAGTGTGCTCCTTGGCTATAACCTCCTACATCACCCGGATCTCCTCCGTCAACTCCTCCAGAATCACCACCATCAGCGTCAGCGTCAGCCCTAGGCGCTCCTTCTGCGTCACTGTCAGCAACACCAGCAGCGGCAACCCCCGCTTCTCCCCCACTATTTGCCCCCATATTCCCGCAGCCCGGAGCAGCACTTGCGCCTGTTCCTGTACCTGTACCTGTGCCTGTGCCACCCCCACCTCCGTCCCCTCCACCGTCGCCTCCAGCAAAAACATTCGTTGAAAGAGCTACGAAGACAAAAAGAAAAAAGATTGTGAGCAAAGAATATAAAATTGATTTATTTTGGAGAGTCATAAATTTCATAATCATTTCCAATCATCAACCCACAAAGACTCCTGATAATAATCAGTTAAATCAAGTACTGTATCCTTTGTTCCATCAGATAATTTGTAAATGACAAGACGCGGATCTCGTATAGTCTCAGAATCCACTTCCTGAAATGCTAGATATTCTCCACTAGGAGAAAACCGCGGCCAGAAGCCCGTTACCTCATAACGATCTTTGACTCTCGCTTCAAAAGGCTCCCAGGATTCTATATCTAGTATCATCAAATCATTTACATTTGCTGAAGACCACGCTAATAATCTCTTATCATCTGAAACATCTAACTTCATACCTAGATAAGTAAGGCCACCCACCATATTCCAAACTCTCTCAACCTGACCACTCTCTAAATTAGCAAGATAAAGCCCGCTGTTTTTTAAAAGAATCACTGAATCTCCATCCGGGGAGAAGTGAGGTTGTGTTCCTTGTGTAATAAATCTTTCATTACCCTCTAAATCAGTCACAAATATGCCTGACTGCTCTACTCGCCTGCCAACTAAGTCAGATTCGCGCTCACCATTTAATGTTGCTTCAAAGGCAATGAGGGTTCCATCAGGAGACCAAACAGGATTTTTCTTGTCTGAATTACTTTTGGTTACCGGTCTTCGGTTTTCTCCATTTGAATCCGATACAAAGAGTTGGGAATAGTGCTCCTTGATTCCATCTCGATCAAAAACACCGAGAGAGAAAACTGCCTTCCTTCCATCTGAAGAAAGAGAATAGTTAATTAAGTGTGATGGAGTTTTGTTATCAATTAGAATTCTCTTTAAGGATCTAAATTTAGGATCAAATGAGTAAATAGCTTCCGGTTCACTAAAATTATTGGGGATCAAAGATAAATAAATTGTTCCACCAGGACGAAAAAATTGTGGAGCAAACCAATAGAGGGCCGCCCCAACTCCAATAACTAATAGTAGTATTAAAATTAACTTTGCTACTTTCATTTGATTACTAACATGCTCGCATGATTAAAATACTCTCGCAAGTAAAAATCTAAAAAAGAAAGGGCGGCAGCTCTGGGTTGAGCTGCCGCCGTCGCCTTGCGACACGAAAGATCAGTTGCTGCGGTCCTTGGCAGGACCGTGATCTGCGACTTGCTCCTGGGAACCTTCTCCCGGGGCCACACGCTCCGGCCGGCCGAGCTCGGCAATGGAGCCATTCACGTGAAGCTGGCGAAGGGCTGCCTCGGCCGCTTGGTCGTTTCCGACATATACGCCTTGGCTCCCGAGCCAGACGAGGACCAAGATGTCCTCGCCTTCCTTGGGGATTCGCATGGTCGCGATGTGAACGGTGCGCTTGTGCCCATTGATGGTGGGTTCAATGCGCCAGACCGAGAGCTGGTGCTCCGAGCCAAGTACCATCGTTCGATGTTCGCCGATGTCGAACCAGCTCTCGTCGTTACCCGGCTTCTTCCCGTAGCGGCACTGGCCTCCACAGGCGTAGTCGAACATCACGTCGCTAGCTGCGCCGGTTGCCCACTTTCGCCACCACGAATCGTCGGCATCGGCCCTTTTCACCACCAGCCTCACGATCGCGCGCCCCCGACGATCGATGAACAAGTGCAGGCTTCCGCCGGAGTAGCGGCCGGATGCCTTCGCGTTGAAGCGTTTGGAGCAGACGAAGTTTATACCACTGCCGTGGTCCCCCGCAATTGAAACCGTCTCGTTACACGGGGTCGTCCCGGCAAGAGCCGGCGCGCCCATACCGACCATCGCCACGAGGGCGATGAAGAAAGTTGCGATCGTCCTCATGACGATACCTCCAATTTCAGGTTTGCAGAATGCTGCAGAAGCAGCGTTTAATCCACAACAATCCTGGCATGGATTGCAGATTTTGTCAAGTGAAGGGCCGTGGTTAAGCCATTATTTGGGGTTTTTGTCTATCAAAATTTGGAAATGAAGGTATTGTAGAAACTCTGCTTTTCTAGGAGATTCACCTCGAAAGTAAGCACAGACTTTTCTTCACTCTCTGTTGAAACTACTAACTCACCTTTGTTACTAACCACAAAAGAAGGAGCGAAATTGGCAGCGTAGATCAGAAAACGATTGTTTTCTGCGGCACGAACCTGTGCAATATTCTCAATCTGGTGGCGCAAAATTTTTGAGTCGTGGAACCACGACTGCGATGCAACATTTACTAAAAGATTCGCTTCATTTTCTACAAAACGATTGTAAAGAGTTGGACTCAACAGCTCCGAGCAAAAGAGTGCGCCGACTTTTGCATCATTGTGAAATGCCGGCAGCTCATTTAGAGTTCCTGAGGTGTATGAGCGGTGCCTAAGCGCGCGATCAATTGTATCGCCCTTGCCAAGCAATCCTCCAATCAGTCCGTAGAGTGCCGGAGTGTACTCGCCTTGTGACACTAGTAGTTTTTTATCTGATTTCGTTTCCTCTCCAGTAGAAGAATTAAAATAGGTAATGCGAGAAGATACTTTTCCAAAATCCTCTTCGCGATGTGAATCTACTATGAGCGTGTCCCCAGCAATACCTCTTAATTTATTTAGTATATTTTTCTCTTTTGCCACTTTTATAAGAGAAGCTTGTTCCGGAAAAACAATAACGTCAGGATTTTCCCTTGCGGCTTCTTGAAGAAGATTCATATGAAGCTCAAATCTTCTCTCTCTTTCCTTATCATCCGGGAAAAGACGGGCTTTGTGATTTGTATGAATTGCTGAAACTGTCACTTCGCCACCACTCTCCCCCCTAGCTATCACACCAGACGAGATGCCAAAAAGAATAAGGAGTGAAGCAACTGCTAAAACAGAAAAGGATTTGTTTTCTGAGATTAAAATCTTAAAGATAAGCGTATTTGAAAGTACTGCCAGAAAGCTAAGTAAAAATACTCCTCCGAAAAAAGCATAATCAAGAAGGAAATTATTGTTTGCGAGAGCATAACCAAGAAATCCAGTTGAGAAGTAGGGTAGGAGGGAAGCTCCGTCGCCAAAAACAAAAAGTGAAAACGCCGTCATTCTGAAGAATTCAAGCAGAGCCCAGATCAAAGGGAAAAGAAGTATTGTTGAGAACCAGTTGAAGCGGAGTATCCAAACCAAAAACGCAAAAACTGAAAAGAATAATGAGAACACTAATGATGTGAGAGACCAGTTTAGAAATACTGTAAATACTCCGAAGAAACCAGACTCTATGCCAAGTCCATCAAGTGGAAGTGCGTGCCAAAACCAAAATAAAAATGTACCTGAAAACGCAAAGCCAAATAAAAACCCGTCTATAAGGGCGTCCTTTTTATTGCTGTGTTCCTTTATAGAATAGAAAAGCGGTACTATTGCGACAAGAGATAGCCACCAAAAGAAAAAGTGGTTTAAGCTAAGACCAAGAAGAACTCCGCTTACGATGAGTATCGTAAGTCGAGATACTGTATTCATAATTAAAACTCTTCAAATGTTGGAACGACATTCACAACTACACTCTCTGAAATAGGACCACCAGCAGTTGAGCATGCCAGAACGTATGTACTCTGTTGAGTAATAGGAGCCGTGTCTTCTGTTCCACTTTCTCCTGTCTCACTAAAGCTCGGCCCAGTAACAGTACATGAACCGGGAGTTACATTCTCTGCTACCCATTCAATTTCTGATGTGAAGCCGGGCTGGACCAAGGTTGGATCAGCTGTAATAGTAATTTCTGGATTTAGAACTGTCACAGTCTGTTGAGCCTGCCCACCGTTTGAACAAACAACTGTGAACTGTGTTGTTGATGTAGGAAATACTGCTACAGCTCCTGAGGTAGCTCCGCCTGTAGAGAAATTTACGCCCGAGCTTGAGGTGGAATCAAAACAGGTCCACTGAAGTGTACAAGAACCCCCGCTGTTTATTGTCCCTCCACAATCATTTGAAAAAGTTGGAGGAGTACACAAATCACCTGAATGCGGTGTGCCGCACGAAGCTGGAATTACCGCACCAATTCCACCTGGAGATAGAGCTGAAAAACCAACCTCAACCGAGCTAACAGGATTATTGTGAAAAGAAATACCAACAATAGAAAAAACAGAAATAAATACTACTAAAATAAATAGTGCCGGTAGATATCTTTCTTTAATCATTGGATAAATTATAACAAAGAGCTAGAAAGTTTCCGACCGAACAAGTGCAAGGTTATCCTTTATAATCAAAATCATATTCTCAATCGCTCTACCCGCTATTCCTGAGTCATTCCCGGGATTTGCCCTAGACCACTCCTCTTCAGTCAGGCTCTTCGCCTCTGAAAGAGCCTCTTCAAAGAACCTCTTTGCCCTCTCTTTAAGATTGAGGTTCATTAAAGCGCTTCCAAGAGTCGTCAAAAGCCATGGGTTTTGGGGCGCAATTGCCAATCCCAACCTTGCGTATTCTTCTGACTTATTAAAATCTCCCTTGCTGAAATAGACCCACGCTAAATCATTATATGCTGCCCAATTTCTGTCTTTAACAGAAAGATAATGTAGGAAACTCTCTTCTGCTTTGTCAAAATTCCCAGCATAGCCGTTTATAAGACCATGAACATAAAAAGAAGATATTACATTGTCGCCATGACGCTCCACCTGCTCATCTATTAATCTGATTGCCTCGTCAAAATCCCCTTCTAAAAAATAAATGCGAGCGAGTTGGTGCTTTGCATATAAATGATCTTCGCCTTCTTCGAGAGCTCTTTTGAAATATTCTCTGGCAATATCTAAATTATATTTATTTCCATATCCGAAATATAGATTTCCTCTCTCAAAGTAGTCAACTTTCATTACCTTTGGAGAAAAGCTAATTATTGCCGAAACAATTAGTATTAAAAGGACAATTTTTATGCCTCTTTTATCCATAAATTTCTAGGATTATCATTTTGTACAAAGACATATTATCATACGCCTAAATCCAAATACTATGTATACAGACATTGAGGAGAAAACAAAGAGTTTAAAGGAAAAAATAGCAAAAGAAGTATTTGTTTCTGGAGATAATGAGAAAATAATCGGCCCAAACGGAGAGAAGCAAAAATGGTTATTTGACTTCAGAAAAATATTATTTGACCCAGAGTCTTTAAATACTATTGCAGAGCTTTTTTGGGATATATACAAAGATCAATACCCTTTCCAAATTGGAGGACTTGAAACTGCTTCAATTCCAATATTCTCTGCAATAGTTACAAGAAGTAAAGATTTCGGGAAGCCCATAAATGGCTTTTTTATAAGAAAGGAGCGCAAAAGCACAGGTCTCCAGAAAATAATTGAGGGTAAGCTAAATAGTTACCCTGTTATTTTAATTGATGACTTAATTAATACGGGAGGATCAATCAAAAGACAGCTCAGCCTTATGGAAAATGAGGGTGTTGAAGTAAGGAGCGCTTTCTCAATACTCTGTTTTAGGGACAAAGAATTTTATCCTTTTGATATATCTTCGCTTTTTTCCTTAAAAGACTTCAACATACCGCTCTCCGAGAAAAAGGAAAAAAAGAAAGAGCTTCAATTTGAAGTTTTGTGGCACTTTAAAAATGAAAATCCTAATTACTTTTATACAAATCCAAAATCTCGTCCTGCCTATGCTTTTTCAGGAGTATGTTTTGGAACTGATGACAAAAAATTTGTAGCACTTAATAGCTCGAGTGGAAAAATGAAGTGGGAATATAAAGTTGGACGTACCTCAAAAGGTAAAAGTATATTCTCTTCCCCCTCAATACATAAAAACATAGTTTACTTTGGAGCATATGATGGAAATGTTTATGCTCTCAATACAGAAAATGGAGAGAGAATTTGGAAATTTACAGAAGCAGATTGGGTTGGTTCTTCTCCGTATGTGTCGCCAGATTTAAATTCTCTTTTTGTAGGGCTTGAGTTTGGACTGCTTAAACAAAGAGGCGGAATTGTCTCCCTTGATTTAGAAAGTGGAAAGAAAAAATGGCAATACACCTTCAAAGGACTTGCTCATTCAAGTCCTGCTTACAGTAAAAAATATAATGCAGTAGCAATTGGCTCTAATGATTTTAATGTTTATCTTCTGGATGCTAAAAACGGAAAGCTTAAATGGAGTTTTAAAACTGGCGGAGAAGTGAAAGCTTCTTTTAGCATTGATGAGGATAGAGGAAGAATAGTTTTTGGTTCTCACGATGGAGGCTTTTATGTGCTTAATATAGAAGACGGCGCTCTTATCTTTAAATATCAGACTGACGATATAATTTATTCAACACCGCTGATGTATGACGGTGAGGTAATATTCGGCTCTTACGATAAATATATTTACAGCCTAAATTTAAACTCATTTAAATTGTCTTGGAAATTTGATGCTGGAAGCAAAGTGTCGGCTGACCCTATTGTGGTTGACGGCAGATTCTACGTTGGCGCTCATAATGGAATTTTTTATGTGCTTAATAGAGGAGGAGAAAATATAGGTGAATTTTTTGCAGGAGAGAGAATAGTAAATGCGGCTAGATATGACGAATATAAAAAACGGCTATATTTACCCACTTTTGCGGGAGAAATCTACTGTTTAAAGGAGAATGACTTGACAAAACCTCCAAAAAGTGCTTAACTGTGGCCACGTTAACACAGACACGGAAAGGTAAGCTATGTGTTCTTTAAAAAAGGTGGCCACCACCATCTTGGCAGTGGCAGCAACTTTGTTCGTGGTATTTGGCGCGCACGCCTCGACCACTGACGTACTTGGTCGAGACGGGTGCACACCCTACCAACTCAAGATCGGTGACCGCATACACACAACCAACCGAAATGGCACCATGGAGCTCGTCTTTGCGGGCGTGGAAACGGAAGGTTCGCACGCCGGCGAGGCTCGGTTCAACGCCACATGGAAGGGTGACAACAGATGGATCCGGTACCAGAAGTCTGACAGCCTCAACATCACAGCTGTCTACCGTCCGGACAGTGGCAGACTAGTCGCGGCTTCCAGGCGCACACCAGCTATAGAATTCTGGCCGGCACACCTAGTCACCGGACAGGTTCTACAGCCAATGGTGGAGTACGTCTATAGCTGGAACTACGGCTTCTTCACAAGGGGTTCGACCACCCGCACCCTCGAGAAAGTAGAAGTTCTGAACTGCGAACTTATCGAGATCGGGAGCGGGCAAAAAGTGCACGCCCACCACATCAGAATAACTGACAGAAGACATATGGCGGATGGCAGAAAGGCCAACCGCCCACGCGTTGAGTCATGGTGGGTTGTGGAAGGTGTTGGGAAAGTTAAGGGGGTAAACAAAGAGTTTCCTCAGAATAACTTTCACATCAGCTTTGTGCAACCAGTCCAGGGTCGCGATAACCAAGGAGAAGGGGCCCAGACCCGAAGCCCCCAAGAAGACAGGGGTCAGTAACGACGACGACGGCTCGTCGCCCTAAACAAGGCTGGCTAGCCCAGCCGCCAACACAACCGGCGCACTCACGATGCGCCGGTTCTTCTTTTTATAAAATCAAATTATAAAAAATTACCCCTTCTTTATCTCGACTAACTTTCTCCAAAATTTTACCACTCGGACTTATTACCGCAGAAGGACCAGTCTTCATAGAGTGGAGAACATAAGAATTATTTGAAATAGCTCTAAGTTGTGAGGCTCGAAGATGAGCTTTTCTCGCTAAATAACTACCAAAATCGCCAGTATTCCCAGAGACTATTATTATCCTCGATGATCTCTCTTCTTTTAAGAGAGATCGAACAATAAAGGGATGAAATCCCTCACTACATGAGAGTGCTGGTATATTAACCCCCCCTGCTTCAGTATTAATAGTTAAGAGAGCTGACTCTCCTCTTTCGTAGCGCTTTGAAAAATTCTCGAGCTTAGGAAAAATAGCGTCAATAAATTTTGGAATTGAGTCAGAAAATGGAAATAGACTTTCCTTTTCAGAAATTGATATACTTCCATCTTCATTAAAAGACGCCGTAACTAAATACCTTTTACTATCTCTATCCAAGGTCAAACTGCTAACTATAGATCTTGATTGAAATGGTGCAAGCAGTGATAATTCTACATACTTTTTATTTAATTCACTTGTTTCTACGTTTCCAAAATATTGCCCAGGGAGCAGGAGCAAATCTACATCTTTATCGGGATAGAGGCTTAGTACAGAAATTGTTTTTTTGTGTAGCCCATCAAAGTATTGCTGCCCAGGACTACTAATAAAATTTGGCTGAACAATAGCTATATTAATACTTCCGATACTTATTTTTCCATTTTTAAGACCGTCAATTATAGAACCAGTGATAAAAAGCATCATCAAGATTAGTGCAGGCGCTAATATTAGGAGGATTCTTTTTTTGCTACTTAATTTATAGAAATGAGATCTGTGCTTGAATATTAATAAAACAAGAATATTAAAAGAAACCACAATAAATGTAAGTAGAAATACATCTCCTATAAATGCAAATTGTCTTAGAGATTCTTGTGGAAGTAACGCTTCGCCAATGTGTCCCCAAAATAAACTGAAGCTAAGAAAGCCAAGTAGCAACTCATGTATAACAAATACAAAAGGAAGGTAGAGTAGCCGGGCTAAAGTATTTTTTGTGCACAAATACACAACTGTAAGTGATATTCCAATTACTAAGGCACGAAGCAGTATATAAATTAGAATTGAAAACTTTATTGAATTTATAACTGTCGTGTCCAAAAGAGCATTTATTGATTCTATTGAAAGCAGTGGAAAACTAAATGTGAGAGTGTATAAAAAACTAAACACAAATATTACGGTGACTAATTCTTTTTGTTTTTTGATAGATTCCAACAATAAAAAAATTGGTACAAGAGAGATAAAAGACAAAAACCAAAGAACATCAATCCAATGAGAAATTCCAATTAAAACCACTGAAGACAGTATTAGAAATTCGGCATTAAGTTTTTGAAATATCTTGGATGGGTTTTTTATATTTTCCATCCGATTTCGCGAAGTAAATCACCCATTCGATCGTCCACCCTTACCATGTTAAGTGTTGATCTTTGTAGAGTATTAGTTTCATCTTCACCAAGTAATCTTAGGAAATTAAAAAATGATAAACTACGATCTTCATTTTCAAAAAGCACATCCAACAAACTTTTAACATCTTCGGCGCGATCTTCATGACCTAATGTTGTTAAATTTGACAAGAAAAGACCATAAAAATATCTAGTATAAAGATCTGGATTTCTTCCCTCTACAGATCCTGACAACTCGCTAAACTCCTTCATGGCACTTTGGTAAGAATCCTCAGCAATAATCTTGTTTTCTTCCTTTCCCTCAACAACAAAAAGGCCGGCATATATATTGCCTTTTAATCTGAATGTAGAAATCCTTGTCTGCGGAGATAAACCACCTCTAGCTACGCTCAAATCTTCTTGGGAAATTGTATTTTCGAAAGACTTATTTGCCTCAGTAAGATACACTTTGAGTTGGTCCAAATATATAGACCTCTTCTCCTGGCCTAGTTTTTTATCTGGCCCACCAAACCTATCTTCAAGAAGTCTGTTTCCGTACCAAAAAGCAACCCTATACAAACCTTCTATTGTTGGAAATAATTCATTTGCAAAATCATAAGCTCTTTTGAGTCCTTGTTCTATACCCTCTCCTTCTTTAAGAAAAGAGCCCCAAATATTGTCCCCCGAAAATATCTCTCTTCTGGCGAATTCCTCATTATAAGTACCAGAGTATACATCTAAAGCATATATTATCGATCCAGCTCGATAACGGCTTGGATATTCTTCTTGAATTGATACTTCTTTGAGGACCTGAACTCCTTGTAGTGTTTTATCAGTAGAAATATGCGCTACTCCTAAATTTATTTTCGCCAAAGCTTCTTCGGCTGGATTATCTGACTTTCTCACCGCTTCTTCAAAAAGTGCCACCGAAGATGAGTCGCGCTTTAAAAATAAGTCCCTACCTTCGTCAAAAGAAGAAGCAAATTCACTTATCTCTTTCTTATCCTTACTAAAAGGCCCCTTTATGAAAAAATATATCCCTCCTAATATAACTAAAACCAAAGCAAATATTATTGCAACAATTAAATACATCTTTACAATTCCTTGAGTCTCTAAATCTCGTTCTGGTAATTCGTCCATAATTTTAATTAATTAAAGCTATACCAGCTATCTTCAACTAGAGGCAGGCCAGCGTCTCCCCATCCACGTATTCCATTTGCGCTCCTTTTTATATTAGAAAACCCATGATGTTCTAGATAGTGGTAGGCAACACCAGCAAGAGCCCCTCCTGTACAAATTAATACTATTTCCTTCCCTTTTCTTGGAAGTCTATCTTTTTCAACCGAAAGAAGGTGGATTGGTATGTTTATTGAGCCTTCGGCGTGCGCTTTAAAGTATTCATTAGGAGACCTTACATCTATAAATATGTAGTCGTCGCTATTTTCTTTGAAATCTTCATAAAATATCGTAGGATCAACGTCATTTATAGAAGGAGATACTAGAGCAATGTTTTTTAGTGGAGTAAGGTAAATAATCGTACTTGAAATAAGAACCCCTAAAACAAATATAGAAAGGAAGAGCGGATATAGCTTAGGATTATTAAACTTTTTGCTCGCCTTCATACTACTTTCCATTTAACACCAAGAAGAAATTGTCTCCATCCTCTGAAACCAAAAAATTTTCAGACTCTGTTTTAGGATGAAATACCTCTGATTCCTCCCGATATGAAGAGATGTTATGAGAAAAAGACTCTTTTTTAACTACTGCTCTATTTTCAAATGCACCAACCTCTTTTGTAAGGACAAATAAAGGAGTGCCTTTTCTAAGGGTTCTCGCACGAACTCCCTCATAATTGTCCCCAATCACAAACCTGTGTGTATCAACTGCTTCTACTTGAGCGCCTCCTGAAGACATTATCTTTGCAAACATTCTTAAACCTCTCTTAAATGCATACATTCCGGTGACTTCAACTTCTCTCACTTTTGGCTCCCTTCTAAATCCATTGTATTCAAAATCAACTCCAAGAATCTTTTCCCCCACCTTAAGATCCTTGAGCTCTTTGTGAAGTATTTCTCCACTTGCTCCAAATCCTACTGCAACTTTTACCGATCCTTTAAAACAGCAACCACCACCACCGTCATCGGAATCACCCCCAACTCCATCACAACCCCCTCCGCCTCCACTGCCTCCGCCGTCGCCTCCGCCGTCGCCGTCGCCGTACCCTCCTTGGCTATAGTATGAACCCTGTGAATAATAGCTTCCTTGTGAATAGTAGGAGCTTTGTGAATAGTAGGAGCTTTGTGAATAGTAAGAGCTTTGGCTGTAATAAGAGCCCTGTGAATAGTACGAGCCTTGTGAATAATATGAACTTTGTGAGTAATATGAGCTTTGGCTATAAGGAACATCGGCATGAGCAACAGAAAAAAAGAAAGAATCTTCAATTATCTCGCCATCTCCATTTTCTCTTTCGTCGCCATCTGATGATGAGTTCGCGATATCTCTCAATTTCTCTTCAGCAGAAAGACCTAACACAGTTGCACCAAGACCCAAAAGGCCGAGTGACAACATTCTTCTTGTTTTTGCTACTTTTCCTAAAAGCATATTTAAATACATTATATATTCCCAATGCTTTACAACAAACTATCTTAATATTGGATGTGGGATAGTGTTTGGAAATTTAGACTTTTCAGAAACCCCCATCAAACGACTAGCGCCTAAAGTTATATTCTTCTCTTTTAAGTAAAGCGGTACCAAAGCTGGAACAATCGTCTTAAGCACGACATAATTCACGCCTTTTAAGAACTTTTCTGAAGCAAAATATACATATATTTCATATTCATTTCCCATATCCCTCAAGCGCTTTTTTATTGTTTTCAACTCTTCAATAGGACTCTCAATTGAGCTCTTGGAGCTTTCTAATTCCTTGATATCCTTCTCTTCTCCTTTAAGAAACCAATCTATTTTATTTAAATCGTCTAAATTGCTCCAGAAAAGAATCCTCTCCGTTTCGTCAAAATTTTCTTTATCTAATTTTCCCGGAGAAAAGATATTAGGCTCAAATATATAGTGGGAAGAGAGACTTTTCATCAAAGAGTACCTTATAGCCTTAATAGCAGAGCCTGCACATCCCAAACCAACGCTTACAAAGTTACTAACTCCATTGTTTTTGATTATCACACTTGCATAAACAGGTATCCCAACATCCTCCGTTGAGATATCGAGTATTGAGACTTTGAGAGATTGTTTCTTTAAGTTTGAGATAATTTCTCTGATAAAAACATCTTCTATTGAACCGATCTTGACTCTTTGAGGAGTTAAAAAATTTAGCCAGTGTATCAAAAATGCATCATTTACAATTGCCTTTCTTAGTGAACGGAGAAGAGCGGAGTCGTAATCAAACATACCTGAAGCAGTGTAAGAATTTGACTCCCTTAGAAATGGATCTATCTCATCATTTTCTAAATGTATGTCGTAATTGCTAAAAATTAATTGTGACGGAATAAAAGACGTTGTGTTTGTGGATATATTTTCTCCAAGCGTCCAAGAAATTGGAGCTCTGTCTCCATGGTGAAGATCCATTCTCTTTTCAATTTGTTCCTTTGAAAAACCTGCTAATTTATTAGGGTTTAAAAAATCCTTACCTTTATCTTTAAGAGCCTCTATTGAGGCTCTTAAATCCTCCTTTTTTACTTTAAGAGCTTCGTGCTCTAAAAAAGAGCCGATTGATTTTGATATTGCCTCATTCGAGCTAAAAGATACCGAGGGTTTGTACAAGAAGTCACCGCAGGAAACATTGGCTATTATGGGAGAGTTCTGTTCTCCCCTTCTCCCAAATATATTTACTTCTAAGTTCTCAATATGGAGATTTTTCTCAAGATACCTGAGTAAGTTTGGCCAATCATCAGCCTTTAATACCTCAAGTTTGCCGGAAAGAGCCCTAACTAAATTGGCTAGGTAATTAAGTATTTTCTCACTGTGATTTTCCCTTATTTTAAAACCCCTATCCGCCTTTTGTTTTTTAAGAGTGTCTTTGGAAGTTATTTTGGAAACTAATACTGGTGTGACTACTCTGTCTATTTTTTCATCCTTGTTCATTATATAAACTACTCAACCACGTCTATCATCTCCTCTATTTTCTCAATGAAATATTCCTCTGTTCTCCATCCAAATTCAATAGAATGAACATCGCCGTTTTTCGTAATTAAAACTGACGAAGGCGTGATATCTGCTCCGAGTGTAAAGAAGTTATAAATTTCTTCTTCATCACCTCCTAAAAACACAGGGTAATTCACATCAATCTCTTCTATAAATTCTCTGCCGGCTTCTACTGATTCTCTGTGTGGTCTATGAATACCAATTATCTCTAAATCTTTATCATAGAAGTCGCGTTTCAACCTTTCTAAAACGAGTGTCTCTTCTTTACAAAAAGAACACCAAGCAGCCCAGAAGTTTATTATCAAATGTTTTTTCCCCAGAAACTCTGACATTGAGTGCTTCTCTCCAGAGAAAGTTACGAGTTCAAAGTCAGGTATTGTTGCAAATCTATACGGCTCGCTTCTAAAATTGCCGTAATAGGAAATTGCAAATACCAAAACTAGTAATAGAGCTGAAGCCAGAAGCGTGTACTTTATATTTTCCTTATACTTCTCTATATACATTATTTTGAATTCTATCACGCAAAGCTTATTGACCTCTTAATATTTGCATTGCTCCAGTCTAATTATCTGGTACAGTTTTTCTGTACACAAATACACGCCCCCGTAGTTCAAGGGATAGAATACAAGTTTGCGGAACTTGCGATCCAGGTTCGAGTCCTGGCGAGGGCACCAGAATTTGACTTGTCGGCATTTGACCGACGGACGAGTGGGCAGCCCGCAGGACTGCCCATTGGTTTTGCCCCACAACAACGCCGTTTTTTGGCGTGCCGCCTGTGGCGGCACGCAGGTTTTTCTCGCCGAGGCGGAGGTTCGAGCCAAAGATTTCTTTGGCGCAGACCTTTTTCGCAAAAAGGTCTGAATCAGAAGCGATTTCGTTAAGACGCTGAGCGGTTTTTAGCCAATCTTGGAAAGGTTCGAGCCAATCATTCTGCTTGCGTGAAAGAGAAGTGATTTTTTCTTCAAGCGACTTCTTTTGCGAGAGTAGTTTTGCTTTTTCCGTGCGATACACACTACGCTCAATATCCTGCTCCAAATATCCGTCAAGAAGTCGCTGGAGTTTTGTTTGTATAGTTGCGATTTTCTCCTCTTCCTCTTTCACGCAAGCAGTCAAAGACTGGGCGGAATTTTTGTAGTCTTGCGAAGCAAGTCGATTAAGTTCGTCCGCCCAGTCTTTGGGCAAAGAAACTTTTTGAATGAGGCATGATAGTTGCTTGTCTAATTCTTCCTTACGAATACAGGGTTCGGGACATTTGATTGATTTGTGTTTCTTCGTGCAGTGATAATACACATACTCATGCACATTACCGTTCTTTTGTTTCTTGACTCTGTATTCGCCCGTGATCATCATGCCGCATGAAGCGCAGGAGATAAGTCCGCAAAAAGGTTGCGGTTCATTTTTGGGTTTGCGCTCTGGCTGACCACGTTGCTTGAGCATTGCCTGCGCTTCATCAAAAAGTTTCTTTGTAATGATTGGCTCGTGCTTTCCTTCGTGTATTTCACCACCGTATTTGAACAGACCAACATAAAACGGATTGGAAAGGATAAAAGCCGCTCGCGTCTTGGAGATTCTCTTTCCGGAACGCGTGGTGATATTGTGCTTCGCCAAAAAGTCTGCAACATCTTCCAGCCGCATATCACCTTGTGTGTATTTTTCAAAAGCCAAGCGGATAACTTTTGCTGATTTCTTCTCCACAACGATTGTTTTGATGCGTGGGTCATTCAAGTATCCAACAGGCGCTTGGCTTGGAAAGATACCCATGCGAACTTTTTGGCGAAGGCCTCTTTTCGTGTTCTCGGAAAGAGAATCGACGTAGTATTTGCTTTGGACAAATGCCATCGACAATGTGAACTTGCCTTGCGGTGTATTTTCAAACCAGTGGCTCGGAAATTTGAGGCTCGCAAGAGTATCGATGTCCAGAAAGTACACAATCTGTCCGCCGTCCACGGAATTACGCGCGAGGCGATCTGGGTGCCAACTGATGATGCCGTTTGCTTCACCACTTTCTATGCGCCGCACCATTTCGCCAAAAATGGGACGCCCTGGAACTTTCGCGGTTTGCTTTTCTACAAACTCATCAACAATATGCAAACTTTCATTTTTGGCGAAAGCGCGCAATTCCGTGAGCTGCGATTCAATACTCATCACTTGTTTGTCCTCAACATCGGTACTCTTGCGAGCGTACAAAAAGTATTTTTGATTCATAATATTTTGTAAAAGCAGAAAGGACCACTCCAGTGTTGTAACCTTAACGTTAGTCAAGATATCTGGAATAGCCCTTTCTGCTGACTAACTAATAATTGGTTACAACACTTTCATTATAGCAAAACTTTGCATTTCTCAAAAATCAAAAATTCTTTTTGTATCCAAAGCAAATACTACAAACAAAATTGCTTCTGATGTCGAACCTCCGCCTCGGCGAGAAAAACCTGCGCGCCGCCGCAGGCGACGCGCCGCAAAACGGCGTTGTTGTGGGGCAAAACCAATGGGCAGTCCTGCGGGCTGCCCATGCGTCCGTCGGTCAAATGCCGACAAGTCAAATTCTGGTGCGTCTATTTTACCAAGCTCGAAACCATTTTCAAAACAAAAGGTGATTCACGCGCCGAGCGCGTGCCAATTCCAAATCACATCGTACGCTCCGATTGCGTGGTAATACGAACAAAGAAAGCGGAGCTCGCAAGCTCGCACAGTATCTCGTCCACCTGCGGGCGGACGAACAACGACGAACACAGGGCGCGCCATCGCCCTCGTAACCTCGGGCGACCGTCCGACCAAAACCGTTTCCTTTCATTTTTGTGCGGCTCCCCCCTCAAACCCCCCGCCGCGAAGCGGAAAAAAGAAAGGTAAGGAAACGGTTTTGTCGGTCGGGTTCGCTACCAATTTTTTAATACACAAAACCCCCGCACAATGGTGGGCTCGGGGATGTTTCCGCCAGAGGCGGATAAATAGTAAGAAATTCAATATCCAAACTCCGAGGAGGGAGATTTTTGCGCGAAGCGCAAAAGTTGGATCTCAAATTTCATTCCCACAAGCTCACCATTGTACGGGGGTTCATTTTCCTTTGCGATACTCCCTCCTCGCGAGTTCGCTACATGTTGCACATATTTGTTTGTTACTCTTATATCTGTTTGAAAATTCCAACAAATTTTGAAATTCTCAAAAGATAGGACGAGTTGAGTTCCACTCAACTCGTCCAAGTAAACCAGTGGAGACATCCGTGTCTCCAAACCTCCTACCGCTTATTAGCTCACCATTGCTACTCGTTCCGCCTCGGACAAGTGCTTGCACACCTGACCGCCACCGTTGTAGCTGTACCAGCTGCTATTGGTTGCTCCGTTGCCGGTGCGACCACGGTCGCGGAAGAACAACTCGCCGCCAGGTCCACGGTACCAGTAATCAATGATACCGGCACCGAATGCCTTTGAGGTGATCTCCACCTCCGGCTCGTCGTTGGACTCCTTGCGGAATCCGAGAGCCTCCATGGTCTGCTCCGTCGGACCGAGAAGCTCGATGACTTCCGACCCGGACGGCAGCGACGCACCATCGCCAGCCGACTTCTCGATGAGTTTGAACAACTCACGAGCATCGGCATCGTAGATGCCGTCACCGTCGGCAGTGGTCACATTGTGCGATTCGCGGTTGTGAGCGTAATGCTCACTAACCGAGAACCGACCCGAGCGACCACCCAGCTCAAGGCGTACCTCGTAGCGGTAATGGTAATACTGTCCGTCGTACGGATGGTTGTCCGCAAGGCGGATGGAAGTCACGACGACCTCCTCCGATTCCTTGCGGGTTCCCCACTCGTCGATGGCGGCTTTCAGTACATCCTGTACTTTTTGCCACTTCTCGGCGACGAACATCTTATCGCCCTTGCGAGCGACCCAGACCAGCGAACGGCTGCCGAAGCGACCGATCGCGAGTCCGGCGAAGACCTTGATTCCGTTCTCTGCAAGTTCGGACTCCACCGCGTGGTGGATACTGTCACTTGCCTCGTTTGGGAACAAGGCTATGCGGCGCTCGGCGAGCCAATCTCTTGCCTGCTGGTACGACGGGCGCACCAGCTTGTTTTTGTCGTAGTCCCACTCGCCTCGGATTTCCATTCCGAGGGTTGCGGCGGAAGTGATAACCGCAGTCTTGCCGACGGAGCGAGTCCGCAGCAGAGCGTTGATCACATCCCGCCATGCGGGGGCGAAGTCGCCCTCGTACGCGGCCAGAATGGCCTCGGAGCGACGGCGTACCTTCCAGAGGAGCCGTTCCAGATTCCCCGGGCTGGGGAAACGGGAGACGACCTCCCAGAGATCGCAGTAGGTGTAATCGGAGTTGATGCCCCGACTACTCTGCGTTCTCTCGATCATCTTCCGGACTGCCGGAAGAGTGGTTGCCGCCTTGAGCCAGCCGCCAAAGCGAGCATGGCTCTCGATCTCCTTGTCTGCCTCTTCCAGAGGCAGACGACGCCCGTAGGCGCCGACCGTTCCGACGCTACCGGACATCTGCGACCGCACGATGTTGTGCGGCAGATAATGCCCAGTCGCCTCCTGAAAGGCATAAACGCCTTCCTCGGCGAGGAGCGCGAGCCCCTCGGCGGAGACGTAGCGGGTGCCGGCGTTGTCGATGTTGCGCTGTTCGGCGCGGACATCCGCCAGTACCGCATTCATGTTGGTCAAGTCGTAGTCGTGATGATTGTTGCGTTGGTTGCTCATGGCAATCTCCAGGTCAGTAGTTTCAGAAAAATTTGCTTGCTTGGGAGAGCAAATGAGCCATTTTCACAGCTCTCTTTATTCCCTTTATAAAGAAACAAAGAGAGCTGTGAAATTCGCGGTAGGTTTTCAAAGAACAATTCTCCTTTTAAGGAGATTCCTGAAAGAAAAAGATGGTTTAAGTCTCTTGCTTTCAGCCGATCTCCTTACAAGAACGGTCGGTAAACATTTTTCATCCCGTTAGATATAGCTTTCTGGGTTGGGGGCGAGTTTGCGGTCGCGCCATACCCGAAGCGTGTTTACCTTGGCAAACAAGATGGTCATTGTATTGTGTCTCACCGCACTCCCTCCTCTTTCCAGACTTACCGGCTCTGGTACCGCCAAGCACTTTGTTAAGTACTCAGTCAGGGGTGCGGAACAATGCAATACCCATCTCCTTGTAAAGAACTGATTTCGGTTGAGCACTTGCTCGACCTATCTCCCTCCTCATATTGTTGAGAGAATGATGGGGATGAGTTGTTTATGAAGTGTATGGCCTAAAAATATATTACTTTGTGCCTCGCTTCACTATCTCTCCCTCCTCTCCATCATTCCTTCAACAAAAAACGGTCGCAAACTTTCTTCCAATTCCTGAAAGGGAGCTTGCGACCGGTTTCTGGTCTCACAAACAGATACAGGGTATAATTGTCTTGTATCTGATCTGTGACTCCCTCCTCAAGGATTCACTATGTTGTTTTCAAAACTTCATCGTAACTGCCAACAGTATAGCATAGTACGTTCAGTTTGTCAAGCGTTTGTTCAACTCCGCATTTCTTCCGTTCCGTATTTCTCATCATCCACATACATCATAGCATATTTGATATTACTTGTCAAGCCCTGAAAAGTGGCGTAAATAAAGTGTTTTTGGGAGGCCTGTTTTTCTTTTATGTCCGAAAACAGGCATTTGCGCGCAGATTGGGAGGGTGGGCAAGCGCATATATTCTGCTTGTGTTGTTTGTAAAAACAACACAAGCCGCTTTTCTTTTCGCACAATTACCACAAAACTCTCAACGAAGCCGAAGAGCGAGCCACGAGAACGCTCACGAGGCATACGAGCGATAGCGAGTGCCAGTCGGAAGCGTTTCTCGTGAGCGAGCGAACTTTCAAGTTACCACGGGCGTCCGCTATGTAGCGCCAAGTTCGCAAAGGAACGGAAAAACGGCGAGTGTTATTTCGTAAGAAATGCATTTATGAACGAGCCGTTTTGGAGTGACTGAAGCGAACCCGACCGACAAAACCGTTTCCTTACCTTTCTTTTTTCCGCTTCGCGGCGGGGTGTGGGGGGAGCCGCAAAAAATTGAAAGGAAACGGTTTTGGTCGGGCGGACGGCGGAACGAAGTGGAGCCGTTGGCGCGGCTGAGCGTGTCGTACTGAATTACCACCTTATCGGAGCGTACGCTTCGCGTCCGTATCACTGCGCGCTCCGCGTGTAAGTCAGTTATCTTGGAAAAAGGTACGAGCAGTGTAAAATAGACGCACAAAGCGTAAAAGAAAAATCGACTCAACCCGCCTTGACGACGAGGCAGGTCGAATGAGTCGCGAATTTTGGCTTAAAACAAAGGTTTTTCAATACATCTAACTTGACAAAACAGCTAAAATGCGCTAGCATTCTGGCAAGTAAGTTCTTTTCCATTTTTCCATTTCGAACCAAGAAAGGAGGTTCGCTATGTGGCGCATTCTTTTTGCGACGCTTTTTGCGGTCCTCCTCTCGTGGACCGCAGAAGCAAAAAAGCAGGTCTGGATCGACGCCGATCCAGCCTGCGGAGAGATGCTCCAGACGTCAGACCCTGACGACTGCGTTGCCATCCTGATGGCTATCCGCTCAGGTAGCTTTGAGATCGCAGGTATCAGTACTGTCGGGGGAAATGCCAGACTTCCAGATACGTGGCAGGTCGCACTTCGGCTTGTCGATGGCTCACACCCCATCTACCGAGGCAGCTTCTCTTGTAAATCAAGGGATGTATTTGCATTTGCTCAAGCTGCAGAGCGTGGTGGACTGACCGTGCTTGCGCTCGGTCCGCTCACCAACATCGCACGCTACCTAAAGTGCCGCCCAGATCTTGCAGAGAAGATCAAGCAGATCGTCTTCGTGGGATCACGTCGTCATGACGAAGAGTTCGTCATAAACGACAGCTGGCTGACTGGGTTCTCTTTGCGAGACCTCAACGTAGAGCATGACCCACAAGCAGTCGAAGACGTTCTCTCGACTGGTGTTGCGATTCGCTACGTTCCATTTGCGGCTGGAAACGCAGTGCACATTGCCTACGGGGAGTTCGCTGGGTCACACCCAAACCTTCCCGAGTGGCTGATGGAACGTATTCGCGACTGGGGTGCAACCCAGTGGCTTTTCCTCGGAGCAGACGGTCGCGTTCCGTTTGACGAAATGGCAGTTGCGCTACTTCTTGACGAGAACGAGCAACTCTTCAGCTGCGAGCCAGTCCAAGGGCAAATGGTCGCAGGAAACCTCATCGTTGAGCTTGCACAAGGTGCAAGCGGAAACGAAGAAGTCTGCCTGCCCACAGACAAAGAAGGAGTTCGAAAACTAATCCTTTCGGCAGTTGCCGGAGGAACCTAAAAGGGACGCCGTGCGCGTCCCTTTCTGATTTTTATGAAATCTTTTTTATTGCAGAAACAAGTCGGCTCTTTTTTCTTGAGGCTGTATTCTTTTTTATAACACCTCTTTTGGCCGCTTTATCAAGCGCCTTGTAAGCTTCTGGTAATGCCTTCTCTGCCTCACCCCTATTTCCAGAAGAAATTAATTTTCTTATATCCTTAAGAGACTCGGTCATTGTTCGAGTCCGTCTAATATTAAAAACTCGCTTTCTTAGCGATGCTCTGTGCGCTTTTTTTGCCCCTTTTGTTATTGCCATAACCCCGACACTATAGCAAAACCGACTCTTTTAGCAAGGTTTGCGGGCGGTAGTGAGAACTGTATGATTTAGAGAATGATAGCAAAGTTAACTGGTGAAATAGTAGAGACTAATGCCACGTCTGTGGTAGTTGATGTCTCTGGGGTTGGATACAGAGTCTTTGTCACATCTGACGCTTTAAATTCGCTTAAAAAAGAAAGCGGCGCCGCAACCCTACACACACATTTGGCGGTTCGCGAAAACTCGCAGGACATATATGGCTTTACCAACAAGGATGAGCTTGTCTTTTTTGAACTGCTTTTATCAGTTTCTGGAATAGGACCAAAATCAGCTCTTGCTATACTTTCGCTCTCAAGTGTTGAGGCTATACGCTCTGCTGTACTTAAAGGCGACACTTCTTACTTAACTAAAGTCTCCGGCATTGGAAAGAAAAATGCAGAGAAAATAGTGCTTGAACTTTCGGACAAACTTGGAGCAATAGAAGGAGTCTCTAGTGAGTCTTTCCAAGGTGATGTTGATGCACTTGAAGCGCTCACCACACTCGGCTACTCACAAAACGAAGCAAGAGATGCTCTTAAGAATGTCCCCAAAGAGTTTGAAAGCACAAATGACAGACTAAAAGAAGCTCTTAAATCTCTCGGAAAATAATATGCTTACACTCATAAAAAGGCTCATACCGCGGCCTGTATTTTTACTCATACAACCAATTTATCACTATACTCTTTCTCTTTTGGGGGCTCTTATATATAGATTCCCCTCAAATAGTCTTTATGTAATAGGTGTTACTGGCACAAAAGGAAAATCAAGTACTGTTCAAATTATCTCAAGCATTCTTGAAGCTAGTGGCGAAAAGGTGGCAACCGCAAGTACAATTTCTTTTTCAATAAATGACGAGAGTGTTCCGAATAAATTCAAAATGACTATGCCCGGACGCTTCTTTCTTCAATACTTTCTTCGTGGCGCAGTAAGGAAGGGTTCAAAGTATGCGGTTATAGAGATGACTTCAGAAGGTGTTAAGCAATTTAGACACAAATGGATAGCTCTTGACGCTTTAGTCTTTACAAACCTTAGGCCAGAGCACATTGAAGCCCATGGCTCATTTGAAAATTACAGAGACGCAAAGCTAAAGCTTCGCGACTCTATATCTAAATCAAATAAAAAAGAAAGAGTAATCGTCTCAAATATAGACGACGAACACGGCAGTCTCTTTCTTGATACAGAGGTTGAGAAGAAACTACCTTACTCGCTTACAAATACAAAACACGGAGTGAACGAAAAAGGAGTAACAATAAGTCTTGATGAAAATACATTTACATCAACCCTGCGTGGAAAGTTCAATGGTCATAACATATTGGCTGCAATTACTCTCTCAAAACATTTGGGTATTGATGATAATTCAATTCAGAGAGGTTTAGACAATGTACTAATACCCGGAAGGGTTGAGTTTATAAACGAAGGACAAGACTTTGATGTGGTAGTAGACTACGCGCACACTACAGACTCTCTACTTGCTCTTTATGATGCATTCCCCGGAAGAAAAAAGATTTGTGTGCTCGGGAGCACTGGCGGTGGAAGAGATAAATGGAAAAGACCAAAAATTGGCGAGATAGTCGAAGCAAATTGTGAGAAAGTAATACTGACTGATGAAGACCCATACGATGAAAATCCGAAGGAGATAGTTGAAGATGTTATCTCCGGAATGAAAGAAAAGCCCCAGGTAATAATGGACAGAAGAGAAGCGATAAAGAAAGGTATTGAAATTGCAGAAAAGGGTGGCATTGTACTAATAACAGGGAAAGGTACAGACCCTTATATTATGGGTCCGCGTGGAGAAAAAACTCCTTGGAGTGATGCGGAAGTAGCAAGAGAAATACTTCACGATTTGGGTAAAACTGACGTATTATAGGGTTATGAACTCAAGAGGATTTGGAAATGTTGGAATAGTAATAGGCGCGTTTGTAATATTGATTATTGCTTGGGTCTCTTCTGGAGGACCTTCCAAAGCCCTTCTTCATGGCCCTCTTCTTCGTCCGATTGATATACCGATAGTACCTGGGGCAACTCCTGATGGAGGCTCCTTTGATACCACGTCTTCAGAGGACATTTCTTCCGGAGACTCTTCTGTTACAAGCGACACGCAAATATCTTCTGGTAACTCACCTTTCAAAGGAAGAGTTGAGATAGTTCATTCATCATTTGCAGCAAAAGAAACTGACGCAAACAAAGAATATATAAGATTAAGAGTAAGTAGAAGTGCCAGTGAGGCAATATCACTTAGTGGTTGGACCTTAAAAAGCATAGTCTCTTCTGCTCGCTATGAAATACCGAAAGCTACAAGAGTATCTAGCTCTGGACTGACCGCGGTTGATACAAAAGTTCTTGTTGAGCCAGGTGGCGAGGTGGTCGTGGTTACGGGTCGCTCCCCAAACGGAGTATCTTTCCTTGTTAATAAATGTAGTGGTTACTGGGAGCAGTTTCAGGACTTTACCCCAAGTATAAGTAGGCAGTGCCCTAGCCCTGAAGAAGAATTTCTTGTTACCGGACAATCTTTTATAGGTTTTGGTAATGACTGCGTAGACTTTATTGAGAGAATGCCGAGATGTAAGATCCACACCGGCGAACTTCCCGTTGAGTTTCCACTTTCGTGTCGCTCATTTATTACCTCAGAGATAAACTATCCTAAGTGTGTTGAGCGTCATGTTAATGACAGTGATTTTTATAAAAACGAGTGGAGAGTGTACCTAAACAGAAGCCAGGAAGTGTGGAGAGAAAAGCGCGAGCTCATTACGCTTTACGATAGAAATGGCTTGATTGTTGATACATTTAGCTACTAGATAAAATAATCCCAGCAGATACCGCTACGTTTAAGGACTCTTTTTTACCTTTCATTGGTATCTCTATTGCTGTGTCACTTTTATCCAAAATCTCTGAAGACAGCCCTTCAACTTCATTTCCAAATATAAAGGCAGCTTTGTCTGTATTTTTAAAATCTTTGTGGTCTATTGAATTTTCACTTTGTTCAACAGATACAATTGAAACACCTTTATCTTTAAGCTCCTCTATTAAAGAAACGGGGTCTTCTCTTTTTTCCCAAGACACGGACTGCTCTGCGCCAAGTGAGGCTTTTGTAATCTTTCCAACCTCTCTTCCAAATCTGTCTAAAGGTGCTGGGGTGTAGCCAGTTAAATATATTTTATTCACTCCAAAGGCATCGGCACTTCTAAATATTGAGCCTACATTCTCCTCACTTCTTATATTTTCAAGTATCAGATAAACTTCTTTCATAGTGATATACTAAAGCATCATGCTAACAGTTTTTCCATCTTTATTGTTTCTGTCGCTTCTAGCCCCGTTTATTCTTCGGGTTGTGGTGGGAATAATTCTACTTTCAGACGGATACAGCTATTTTACAAAAAATAAAAGTAGAATTGCTGATGATATGAGTAAATCTTTTGGCAATTTTGGAAGATATGCATATCTATACGTTGGAGGTGCAGAGATAATAATCGGTTTGGCTCTAATTGGAGGATACTTTACACAAGTTGCAGCACTTCTTGGAATAATTTTGATACTTAAAATATTTTATATGAAGAAAAAAGCTCCTTCGCTTTCTCTTCACGAAAATATGAGCTACATATTGATGCTCGCGGTACTGGCTTCTCTTCTTGTGACAGGCGCTGGAGCGTTTGCAATAGACCTACCTCTCTAACATCGACAAGAGGCTATTTTGTGCTATAGTTTTTCTGTCTTTGAGCACCGCCTATAGCTCAGTTGGTAGAGCAACTGCCTTTTAAGCAGTGGGTCCTAGGTTCGAGTCCTAGTGGGCGGACAAGAGTAAAAATAATCAGGTTTGTCCTGGTTATTTTAGTCTTATCGCTAGGACTCCCCAGCACCTAACGCGTTAGGTGCTGGGGAGCCCAGGCAGGAGTCACTTATCCATTTCATACGATATATCGTATGAAATGGACTTAGTGACTAGTGGTGACAAATCATAAATAGAGATACACAAAAATATTTATAAATTTGACTTTACAATTTGATATTGGCATACTACACGTTGCCGAAAAAGGATATTCTAAAAAGACCCTTTTAAGCAACATCGATTAACTCGTTGCTCTGCGTTAGTCGGGGGCATGACCTAAGGCACTAGGTAGAGCCTGCGGACCATTGCCTTAATGTTGTTTGTGAGCTACATTAAGGGTCACGCTTTGGACCAATGGCGACCGATGTGTCTACCCGTCTCAACATACCCCAACTCAATGGAAACTACGACTTAAGGAACTGGGTTGGGGTATTTTTGATTGCCAGAATCTCAAAAAATAATCAACTCAACCGGTTGGGTCGCAAATTTTGGCTTAAAATAAGGCTTTCTAGGGCTGCCTCAAAATTATATTTTCCTCTTCTTGAGTTGTGAGAGACCGCCACTAGTGCGTCCGAGAGATTTCTTAGCTCCTCTTTTGAATAATTTTTAAGAAAATCCTGCGCTTTTCTAAATACAAATGGATTGAGCCCTGATTTAGCAGCCGAAGTAGAGCCTGCCGCGACAATAAGACTTTTAACTTGCCAGAAAAGTATTCCGTGAATTTCTTCAACAGAGAATCCTTTGTAAAGTGCCTCTCTGTATTTGCTCCACAATTTTTCCCTATCTCTCCTTCCAAGAGCGTCAGCTATTGAGAATACCGAGAACTCATCTTTTTTCTTATTTTCCTTAAGATTAAACTCCTGTGTCTTTTCAGAATGTTTTTCAAACTTGTTTATTGTTTTCTTATCAAGAGCTCCTTCAAGAAATATGAAGATATTGTCTGACTCACCAAACTCTTTAAGAGCACGAACCACATCTTCTCCAACGTCTTTTGCCTTTACTACATGATCAAGTGCGACTATCAACTTCCTTTCAAAGAGTCCCTGCCCTCCTATGAGCTCTTCTATCTTAACTTTATCGAGTGTATCCTCATCAAACTGCGTAAAAGAAGCGTCTGGCTTCTTTTTTCTTAAACTATCAACAAGCGAGTGCAATTTCTCACGTCCTTTATCACCGTCCTCTCCGTAAAGTAAATAGATCATCCATACTAGTATACAAAACATCAAACGGGCGGCTATGTAGCCGCCCGTTCGTTCTTTTCCTGGGGTTTTCGCGCCAACTGGGAAGAAATCTTTCCAGGCTCTTCTAGGCCTTGCCTTATCTCAAGGACCCATTTCCAAAGCCGAGCTACCCAACTGCAAAACTCAGTTACCCAACAAAAAACAAGAACTGTGACCGCAAGCACGAACCCAATATGAGATCCTGCATAATCGCGATTTTCATCTTTCCTGATAAAAACCTCCTTATTTCAATATACCTACTATTTACAAGTTATCCAGAGACTCCATCTCACCCCAATTTTTCCCATAAAGCACGTCCGTTACAAAAGATATGCCTTTAGTTTCTTCTTGAGGCAAAACCGATTCCATTATTTTCTTTATCTCTTTTGAAGCCTTTTCAACCTTTTCACTTTTTATTTCGTAAACCAACTCATCGTGAACCTGAAGAAGAAGTCTTGCGTCTTCTTTTAAATTATTTTTACTAAGATATTCATCAATTCTAGACATAGCAATCTTAATAATGTCAGCTTGTGTGCCTTGAATTGGCGCATTTATTGCCATCCTCTCGGCCGACGCCCTTATAAAAGGAATTGATGAATTTATGCCCTCAAAATAGCGTCTTCTTCCAAAATGAGTCTCTGTATAGCCTAGTCTTGCGGCACCCGCCTTTACCCTGTCTAAATAATGTGAGAGACCACTGAAGTTTTTAAAGTACTCGTTATAGAATTTCTGCGCATCCGCTCTTGTTGTCTCTCCGCCTAAATTCTGGCGGAGTGCATTTACCCCCATTCCATAAATAATCCCGAAGTTAATCACTTTCGCTTGCCTTCTCATTTCACTGTCTACCATTTCAGGTGGCACATTAAAAACTTCTGAGGCCACTGCGTTGTGAACGTCGCCTCCTTTTATAAACACATCAAGTAGCTTTTCATCTCCTGAAAGAAATGCTGCAACACGAAGTTCAATCTGGGAGTAATCAAATGCCACAAGATCATATCCGTCGCTTGCTACAAATGCATTTCGTATATTTCTTCCTAGCTCCGTCTTTATCGGAATATTTTGAAGGTTAGGGTTTTGAGACGCCATCCTTCCGGTTGTGGTTCCTGACTGCAAGAAGTCGGCGTGAAGCCTTCCGTCGTGTGAAATCATTTGAGGAATGTTATCAATGTAGGTTGAAAGTAGTTTTTGAAGTTCTCGATAAGAGAGAATTGCCTCAATTATTTCGTGCTCGCCACGAAGTTTCTCAAGCTCTGATTCTTTTGTTGATTTCTGGCCGGTGCTTGTCTTTTTTTGATTTTTTGGAACAAGTCCAAGTTTTTCATAAAGAATTTCAGAGAGTTGTTTTGGGGAGTTTATATTAAATTCCTCTCCCGCCTCTTTATAAATTTTACTTTCGAGTTTTGAAAGCTCTTTATGGTAATTCTTTGAAAGCTTTTCAAGGTATTTCTGGTCAATGAGAATCCCTACCTTTTTCATCTCGGCAACGATTTTAATAATTGGTTTTTCTACATCTTTAAAAACACTGTTTAACTTCTCTTTTTCAATTTCATTAAATATTTTCTCCTTAGCCTCTTTAAATGAATCAGTTTCAGTAAACTGAAGTATCTCCTCTAGCGTTGGATTAGTCATGTCTGAACGAAGAAGCCAGAGCGCTACAGACGTTTCGGATAATTCTTCATCATTTATTTCCTCTTTTGGTTTTTTTTCTTCGCCCTGATTTTCTACATCAAAAAATTTCTTTACTCTCTCCGAGAGAGTCCTGAAAGAAAGCTCGTCAAATAGTTTAAATATTTTATTTACATCAATTCCATCTCGCCAAGATGTTTTTGGAAGACTAAATTTAATAGGAACATCACGCCTTATGGTCGCGAGCTCTTTTGAAAAAAGCGCTTCTTCCTCACCTTCTGTAAGAAGATTTACAATTCTAGGTTTTGTTCCTGCGCTTTCAAATTTATCCGGACTTTTCTTAAGCGTCTTATACATCTCTTCAATTGAGCCAAAACTGTCTATTAAAGTTGTTGCGGTTTTTTCTCCTATCCCCGCTATACCAATAATGTTGTCAGAAGGATCGCCACGAAGACCTTTAAAATCTGGAAGTAGCTCCGGACCAAAACCAAAACGTTCATTAACCGCTTTTTCGTCATACATTACTGTGTCTGTAATTCCTTTACGCAGTGTGTAGACTTGAACGCGCCTTCCCTCAACCAACTGAAGTGTGTCCATATCGCCAGAAGCAATGACAACCTCAAGGTTCTTGTTCTTTTTAGTTTGTTCCGCTATTGCACCAAGCACATCATCAGCTTCAAATCCGGCTTTTTCATAAATTGGAATATGAAATGCCTCAAAGACGTCGCGCGAACGTTCAATTTGAGATATCAACTCATCGTCTGCCTTTTTACGCCCTGCTTTGTATCCGTCGTAAGCAACGTGCCTATAAGTTGGCTCTGGAAGATCATAGCAGGCAACAATATAGTCGGGCTTCAGTTCAGAAACTATTTTAAGAAGCATTGAAACAAGGCCGTAAAGCCCACCTGTAGGTTCTCCTCCTCTCGACGAAAAATCAGGGAGAGCATGGTATGCACGATGCAAAATTGCGTGCGCATCAAGTAGTACTAATCTTTTCTTTTCGTTTTTTTTATCGGCCTTAGGCATAGGTTATTTTTCTGGTATTTTCATCCACTGTCTCTAAAGTAATTTTTTTTGCGCTCTTAGGAATAACACCTTCAATTCTATCCGCCCACTCGACGAATATAAGATTTTTTGGATTGTTAACGAAATCTGCCCAACCAAGAGAGCGTAGCTCTTCTGTTGAATCCAGTCTATATGCATCAATGTGAATTAAGTGTTCATAAGAGCGTCCATCAAGTTTATATATTTTAAGAAGCACAAAAGTAGGACTTGTTACCGTCTGGTTAACACCCAGCACTTCGGCACAGGCCTTAACAAAAGTGGTTTTACCAGAACCAAGATCCCCACAGAGAGCTACTACGGTGGAGTTTCCCTCGGGAGTAAGTGAATTAACAAAACCTCTCGCCTCTTTGATGGTCTCCTCTAGCCCTTTTAGTTTTTTCTCCATATACACATTCTAACAAAACGGGCGCGAGTAGCTCGCGCCCGTCATTGTACTTGTCTTGAGTTCATAAACCGTGCTGCAAGGCACCCTGCTCTTGCGCCAAGTTGTGGGTCCCTTCCTTGTTTCTCTGCAATCTTTGCACCAAACCAGGTGCTAAGAAAGCTGTTCGGGAAAGGACACGGATTTGCACATCCTCCAAGAAGGAGGGTAAATGAGAGTATTAAAGCTGTCCTCATTTTGGCCTCCTTCCTTTCTTCAAGAGTACGCAGAAATCAAAAACGCACAACTTTCGTTGTGCGTTTCCAGGCGGCGCCGGATTGCGCCGCCTGAATCTCCGGTTCTAGCTTCCGAAGAAAAGAACTTTTATGTCCAGATCCACTTCGTGATACGGCCAACTGCCGTAGCGGAAAGCCCGATGAGCCCTCCTGTACTGCTTAGCGACCGCTGCCACATTTGCGACGCATCTACGGTAACTGCGTAGATTGTTGTACCTTTCTCTGAAAAGGCTGATCTGCCTCGGGCCCAGGCTTGAGAACGAATTTGCCTGCCCCTTGACATAAAGATCGGCGAGACACTCCAGAGTCTGGCCGCCGTAGTTGAAGGGACTTGAGCTTGACCTCATGGAAATCCCGCAGAGGCCATCCATGGAATTTACAACGCCGAGCCATTCGTCTGTGATCTCGAGCGTCTTCCACTCGTCGTAACAGGGGCCGTCTGTGGAAGAGACCTTCGGCGGTATAGTGCACGCACCGACTATTGCCGGTAGCACAATGCACAACGCTATTTTTAGAATTATGCGCATAGCTACCTCCTTCGGTTGCGCTTTATCCTAAGGCGATACTATCACAAAAAAAGCCCTGTGTCAAGGCATATTTTCTCATACAGAAAGCCAAAAATAGCCAAAATAGAGTACAATTTATGAAATGCCTACATTTGATGAAAGTAACCAGCAAACTCGCTTAAACGAGCTACGTGAGCGCGAGGAGGAAGACCTGGCACGTATTCTCTCTCAGAAATATGGGGTCGGATACGCCGACCTTACAGGTCTTTCTATAAACAATAATGCTCTTAAAATAATCCCTGAAAAAGACGCCAGAACTCTTGAGGTTGCCGGCTTTAATAAAGTTGGAAAAATTCTATCTCTTGCAGTCCGAGCACCTCAAAAACCAGAAGTAAGGCAGCTCGTAGAAGAGCTAACAGAGCGAGGTATGAAGGTTGAAGTATATATGGTTTCAACAAAAAGCCTTGAAAGAGCATGGGAAAGATACAAAGAAATTTCAAGAGCGACTCGTTCAGAGGCAGGAATGCTTGATATATCAAGTAAAGAAATTGAAAGCACTCTTACAAAACTTGCATCTCTTGAAGATGTTCGAGCTCTTATGGACGGGATGCTTAAAGAAAAAGGCTCGCACAGAATTTCTAAAATTGTTGAAGTGGTTGTTGCAGGAGCTATGTCTTCACGCGCTTCAGACATTCACATTGAGCCTGCAGAAACTGACGTAAGACTTAGATACAGGATTGATGGAGTACTTACCGACATACTTTCTTTTGACCAAAAAACTTATTCACTCCTTCTTTCAAGAATAAAACTTCTATCCGGACTAAAGCTAAACATTAAAAACATGGCGCAAGACGGAAGATTTAGTATTTCAGTTGCAGGGAAAGATATAGAAACACGTACTTCAATACTTCCGGGCTCATATGGTGAGTCAATTGTGCTTCGTCTTCTTGACCCATCCGCTATATCCGTTGAGATAAGTGCGCTTGGAATTGAGCCGAAGCTTTTAAAGCTTCTTATGCGCGAAATATCAAAACCGAATGGAATGCTCCTAAACACAGGTCCAACAGGGTCAGGAAAAACTACCACTCTATACGCCTTTTTAAAGAAGGTTCATAATCCGGAAATTAAAATAATCACAATAGAAGACCCTGTTGAGTACCACTTGGGTGGAATCGTGCAAACCCAAGTTGATAAGAAAAACTACACCTTCGCAAGTGGTCTTCGCTCAGCACTAAGACAGGACCCTGATGTGATAATGGTTGGTGAAATTCGAGATGAAGAAGTTGCGTCAACTGCAATAAACGCGGCGCTCACAGGACATCTTGTATTCTCAACCCTCCACACAAACAATGCCGCCGGAACATTCCCACGACTTATTGATCTTGGAATAGATCCAAAAGTTATTAGCTCCGCAGTTAATGTAACAATGGCACAACGTCTTGTTAGAAAATTACACCAGGAAAAAAGACGCGAGGTAAAACTTGAAGGAAATGCCCTTGAGGAAGTAAAAAGAATTCTTGATTCTATACAGGACAAAAGCCTTATACCTAAAAACACGAGTGTTATATGGGAGCCGGCTGATGAAACAGACTCTGGGGTTCATTCATACTACGGGCGAATAGGAATATTTGAAGCGATAATAGTTGATGAAGAGATTGAAGGGCTTATAAAGACGAATCCTAGTGAACGGGAAATTCAAAAAGCTGCCTTAAAGCAAGGCAACTTGACTCTTCTTCAAGACGGGATAGTAAAAGTACTAAACGGAGTTACTTCTCTTTCAGAGCTTCAAAGGATGATTGATTTAGGAGGAGATGATGATATGGTGGAGGAAGCAAAAAATCCAGTGCTTAAACCTCTAAACAATACTTTCAGTGGGAACCAAAAGTAAAGGCGTCACATCTAAGGATAGACGCAGCTTAAGTATAAAATACAGGGCCGCATCGTCCTTGAATAGCTACCTGAGTGAACTCATTGCTTAGAGGTTCAAGAACTGGATTCAATATAAAAACCCGCAAATAACAGAAGAGGCGGGCTTTGATGATATTAGCATGGAAACAAATGTATGTCAAGTAAGGATAAAAACGTTGAGACCCCTAAAGACGAGAGCTTTTTGGACCAAACTCTCCGCCCAGATGTGTGGGATGAGTATATAGGGCAAGGAAAAATAAAGAAAAACCTAAAGATTCTTCTTACGGCCGCAAGCGAGCGCTCCCACCCACCGGAGCATATTCTTTTTTATGGTCCTCCTGGGCTTGGGAAAACAACACTCGCGCATCTTATAGCAAGGGAGATTGATTCGCAGCTAAAAGTTACTTCCGGTCCTGCGATAGAGAGAATAGGTGACCTTGCCTCTGTCCTTACAAACCTCACAAAAGGTGAAGTGCTTTTTATTGACGAGATTCATAGACTAAACAAGACAATAGAAGAGGTGCTCTACCCTGCAATGGAGTCGGGGGTACTTGATATTATTGTTGGAAAAGGTCCTTCGGCAAGAACAATACAGCTTGAGCTTCCTCCTTTCACTCTTGTGGCAGCAACAACCAGAGTGTCTCTTCTATCGTCTCCTTTAAGGTCTCGTTTTTCCGGAGGAACATTTAGATTAAATTATTATGATGAGAAAGAAATAGAGTCCATACTTAAGCGCTCTTCAAAAATTCTAGGTGTAGATGTGGATGATAAGGCAATTGAGGAAATTGCTAAAAGAAGCAGGTTTACTCCAAGAACCGCAAATTATCTTCTTAAAAGATGTCGCGATTTTGCTCAGGTTAATAAGGGTAATCTATCAAAAGAGAATGTTAATAAGGCGCTAGAGCTTCTTGAGATTGACGAGTTAGGACTCAATCAGGGCGACAGAGTACTACTTGAGACAATAATTAATAAATTTAGCGGAGGCCCAGTCGGATTAAATACATTATCAGCCGCAACGAGTGAGGAGTCTGGAACTATAGAAGAGGTTCATGAGCCATATTTGATACAAATGGGACTCCTTGAAAGAACTCCCAGAGGAAGATCCGCCACAATAAGGGCATATGAACATTTAGGGATTGAGCCACCGGATAATATACAAGATAAACTTCTTTAATATGGCAGGGCATAACAAGTGGTCAAAAATTAAACACAAAAAAGCGGCGTCTGATGCCGAGAAGAGCAAGATTTTTGGAAAACTAGCTAGATTAATAACCATTGAGTCAAAAAAGGCTAATGGCGACACAAATTCCCCAGGCCTTAGAGCTGTAATTGAAAAAGCAAAAGCCTCAAATATGCCCAAAGACAACATTGAAAGGGCTGTTAAAAAAGGGGTCAGTGCTGATGCGGCCTCTCTTGAAGAGGTAGTATACGAGGTATATGGCCCGGGAGGAAGCGCTGTCATAATCTCAGGTCTTACCGACAATAAAAACAGAACAGCTGCAGAGGTAAAACACCTTCTTTCAAAAAACAATCTATCTCTTGCAGAACCAGGATCAGCACTTTGGGCTTTCAAAAAAGAAGGTGGTGAATATATTCCTACATCGGAGCTCCCTATTTCGGATGAGGACGGTGAGAAGCTCTCAAAGCTAATGGAAGATCTTGAGGAACTGGAAGATACTCAAGAAATATACACTAACGCTTCTTAGATATGAGGGTTTTAGCGATTGACCCAGGATACGACAGGCTTGGTATAGCTATTTTAGATAAAGATGAGAAGGGTTTGGAGACCCTTTTATTTTCAGCATGCGTTACAACCGACTCCAAAAGTGAATTCCCGGATAGATTAAATAAAGTTGTCCTTGAGACAAAAAAAGCAATGGAAGAGTTTTCTCCAGACGCACTTTCTATAGAAAAACTTTATATAACAAAAAATCAAAAAACGGCTATGCGGGTGGCAGAGGTTAGAGGAGCTATTATTCAGTCTGCTAGAGAAAATGGACTTGAGGTTTTCGAATACACTCCACTTCAAATAAAGATTGCTGTTGGTGGTCACGGAAAAAGCGATAAGAAGCAGATTATTTCTATGGTCCCAAGACTAATTGATCTTAAAGAGAAAAAAATAAAGTATGACGATGAGTATGATGCAATAGCAATAGGCTTAACCTGCCTTGCTATAGAGAAGAGACTTCAATAAATTTCTTTTTCCCTACTTTAAATATTCCCCCGCCACCAACAACTGCTTTTATGTCGTCAATCTTTTCATTGTTTGCCATATTTTTAATAGCACCACTCTTAATTAGCCTTGAAAACTCATTTTTTGAAGAAACCACCTCATGTTTAAGAAAAACTTCAGATAATAAATTATCTTTTTTTGCTCCAACTTTTCTTACATCATCCGGAACTCCTCCTTCGCTAAAGGTATTTACAAAACTTTTTTCTGCGCTATCTGCCGCACCCTCACCCCAATACATTTTAACTATCTCATAGGAAAGAGCACTTTTTGCTTCCCTTGGCCCTTTTTCTATATGTTCTTTAATTTCAGAAGAAGAAATACGAGTTGTGTGAATAAAATATTTTTCAATTAAAGAGTCGTCTATTTTCATAATCTTTCCATACATATCATTTGGCTCGTCATTTAGGTTTATAGTATTCCCCCAACTTGAACTCATTTTTCTTCCGTCTATTCCCTCTATCAAGTTAGTGGTGAGAATGTTTTGGGGCTCTTGTTTGTAATAGTTTTGCATTGTTCTTCCAGACAGAAGATTAAACCTTTGGTCTGTACCACCTATTTCAACATCAGCTCTAACAGCTACCGAATCATATCCCTGCATTAGAGGATAAAGAACCTCTCTTAAAGAAACTCTTTTGCCAGAATCAAGTCTTTTTTTTATATTTTCTCTTGCAATAAACTCGGCTAGTGAAAACTGGTTTGCCTGTTCGCCAATTTCTGAATAAGAGAGGTTGTTTAACCACTCGGAATTATGTTTTTTCTCTACCTCATTTAAATCAAGTATTTTTCCTGCCTGCTCAAAGTAAGTCTTTGCATTATTTTCTACATCTTCCTCTGTTAACATTGGCCTCTCACTTTCTTTGTCTGATGTATCTCCTATAACGCCAGTGGCATCTCCAACTATGAAAACTATTTTGTGTCCCAACTCTTGAAAATCTCTAAGTTTAAGAAGGGGTACAGAGCGACCTAGATGAAGATTTGGACTTGTTGGATCAATTCCCAACTTAATCCTCAACACATCTCCACTAAGAAGCCTCTTTTTAAGAGAATCTTTCTCTATTACCTCTGAAACACCCCTCGTTAGGAGCTCGTCAATCTTTCCTTCGTCTGTTGTTGCCTTTTTAGATTTTCCAAAACCAAACATAATGCTTACTTTAGCATACTTTGTAAATCCTATATTTATGGTATATATCCCTGTGATACTATGACTAACACTATGGAAAGCCGCGGATTTACACGTATATTTCTTACCTTTTCCCTAGCCCTAGGGCTCTCTATTGCTGGGTTAATTGTTATTTGGGCTGCAACGCTCCAAATTCCTGATCTTCAGAGTTTTGAGAAAAGGAAGGTAGCTCAGTCAACAAAAATATATGACCGAACGGGAGAAATTCTTTTATATGACCTACACGAAAATGTGCAAAGAACTGTAATTCCATATGAAGAAATATCGCGAAATGTAAAAAACGCAACCGTTGCAATTGAGGACGCAGAGTTTTATGGCCACAAAGGTATAAAACCAAAAGCAATCGCTCGTGCAATCCTTGTTAACCTAACCAGCCTTGGTTTTAGCCAAGGAGGTTCAACAATAACCCAACAGGTTGTTAAAAACTCTATTCTTACACCTCAAAAACTTATTTCAAGAAAACTTAAAGAATGGGTTCTGGCTCTTAAGCTTGAGAAAGTACTAAGTAAGGAAGATATTTTAGCTCTCTATTTAAATGAAACCCCTTACGGAGGAAGTATGTATGGTATTGAGGAGGCAAGTCAGGCTTTCTTTTCCAAATCAGCCGCAGAAATAACAATTGCCGAATCTGCGTATTTGGCAGCGCTTCCACAGGCGCCAACTTACTATTCTCCTTACGGAAACAATAGAGAAAAACTTGAGGATAGAAAGAATTTAGTTCTTGAAAAGATGTTTGAGAATAAATTTATAAGCGAAGGAGAATATGAAGAAGCTTTTTCAGAAGAAGTTGAATTTGAGACACAGCAAGATCTTGGTATAAAGGCTCCTCATTTTGTTTTTTATGTAATACAACAACTTGAAGCAAAATACGGGAAGCGCGCACTTGAGGAGCAGGGTTTTCGGGTAATAACAAGCCTTGATTGGGAGCTGCAAAGGAAAGCGGAAGAAATAGTAAATAGATTTGCGCTTGAGAACGTAGATAAATTTAATGCAGAAAACGCTGGGTTGGTTGCGGTTGACCCTAAAACAGGACACATACTTGTAATGGTTGGTTCAAGGAATTACTTTGACGAGGAAATAGACGGAAACTTTAATATAACAATCGCAAACAGGCAGCCTGGCTCAGCATTTAAGCCTTTTGTATATGCTACCGCCTTTAAGAAAGGATATACCCCGGAAACCGTTGTTTTTGACCTTAAGACACAGTTTCAATCAGATTGTGAGCCAGACGATTTAACAAGCGAAGACGGTTGTTATTCTCCAACAAATTACGATGACACGTTTAGGGGGCCGGTAAGTTTAAGAGATGCTTTAGCCCAGTCAATAAACATTCCTGCTGTTAAAACTCTCTACCTTTCTGGGCTTGGAGATTCATTAAGAACAGCAAAAGATCTAGGAATATCAACCCTCACAGACATCAACCGCTACGGATTAACACTTGTACTTGGAGGCGGTGAAGTAACTCTTCTTGATATAACAAGCTCTTATGGAGTGTTTGCAAACGACGGAGTTAGAAATGGACACGCCGCGGTACTTAGGGTTGAAGACGTAAACGGTGTTGTGGTTGAAGAATTTAGAGCTCGCCCGCAAGAAGTTCTTGACCCGCAAGTCGCAAGACAGATATCTGATGTACTTTCAGATAATGACGCGCGCGCTCCCGCTTTTGGTGAGTTTTCTTATCTCTATTTTAAAGACATAGACGTAGCTGCTAAAACTGGTACTACAAACGATTTTAGAGACGCTTGGATAGTCGGCTACACACCAAATGTAACTGTTGGAGCGTGGGCAGGAAACAACGACAACACTCCTATGGATAAAAAGGTGGCTGGCTTTATAATTGCTCCTTTGTGGAATGCTTTTATGAGAGAGGTTCTTTCTCAAACCACAAACGAGTCTTTTAAAGTGCCTCTATCTAAAATTGATGAGAATACAAAACCCGTACTTAGAGGAGAGTGGAAGGGTGGAGAACAATTTATAATTGACTCAATAAGTGGGAAGCTTGCCACTGAATACACACCAATAGAACTTAGGGAGGAAAGAGTTGTAACTGATGTTCATTCGATACTAAATTGGGTTGATAAGAAAGACCCTACAAACAAGACTCCTAAAAACCCAGAAAATGATTCTCAATTTGAGCTATGGGAATATCCAATACTTGAGTGGGCAAAAGAAAACGGTATACAAACTCAAGATATTGAGTCTGTTATACCAAAGGAAATAGATGATATTCATGGACCAAGTCTTTCGCCTTCTGTGGAGCTCATTTCTCCTCAACAAAGTGCTTCTTATAGTTCAAGCTCTGTAATTCAAGCTCGTATAAGCAAAACATTAAAATTCCCTATATCTAGAGCTGATTATTTTGTAAACAATGTATTTGTGGGTTCTTCCACTAAGTCCCCATACTCCCTCAATATAAACCTATCTAGTGTTTCTTCTTTAGGGAAAACAAACATTTTGAAAGTTGTTGTTTATGACTCTGTATTAAATAAAGGAGTAGATGAGGTGTTTTTCTCTACTTCTATTTAGAGGATGTCTGAAACAGTGAGTTTCGAGTTTTTTAGTTTGTTGTTTAATTCTTCTAATACTTTTTTCTTTTTTATAGCTATTTCGTTTTTAATAATAGAGCTTCCTGAAATATAAACCAATCCGTTTTTATACTTAATTTCTATAGACTTACTTGGTATAGATAGACTTAAAAGTGTTTCGTTAAGTTTTTCTTTAACAATTTTCCTTTTTGGAGCGAGTAAGGAAAATTTTTTAAGATATAAAGAAAGATTCTTCATTAACGATTCATTGGCATAACTAAATAAAGAAAAGACTCATCAGAAACTCCTTTTATAATTAAAGGTTTACCCAAACCACTAAAAGATAAAGACATGCTGTCGGAATTTATAGACGAAAAAACATCACTTACATATCTGTTGTTGAAATTAATATCCAAATCTTCCCCAGTTATTGATGCGTCTATATCGTCAAATGTCTCCCCAACTTCGTCTGACCTAGCACTCACTGTGAACGTCTTCTTTTTTGGATAAATATGAAAACTGGCCTGATTAAATCTGTCTGAAAATATATTTACTTTTTTAAGCGCGGTTAACAAGTCCTGTTTTAAAGAAACAACCTCTGTTGTTGAAGTTTTAGGTATTATTTGTTTGTAATCAGGAAAAGTTCCGTTTATAAGCCTTGATGTTATAATTACGTTTTCTATAGAGAAAATTGCTTGTGCTTCGTTTAATAAAACAGAAATATTATCTTCTTTTGAATTTGATATAATTCTCACCACCTCTGTTGCGTTTTTGTATGGAATTATAGTCGGATCAATAACAGATCCTTCTGTTTTGTTTGGTATCTTTTTTTCTGCAAGCCTGAATGAGTCTGTTGAAACAAAAATTAAGTTGTTTTGGTTTTGATATATATAAACACTAGCTAGCTCTGGTTTTATTGTGGTATTTGAGGCGCTATAAACAACAGAGTTTACACCGTTTATTAGTTGATTTTTATCTAAATTTAAAGTTTTTTTAGAGTTTTGTTTTGTTGGTATTGGGAAGTCGTCTACAGGTAGTGTTTTTATTGTTGTTTTCCCTTCTTTTGTACTTAAAAGTAGGTTATTTTCTTTAATCTCAAGAGTTATTGGATTATTTGTGTTTGTATTTTGTACAGTTGTGTAAAGTAATGTAGCTGGAACAGCTGCACTACCTTCTCCTGAAATATCACCTGGGACAGAGACCTCAACAGCTAAATCAAGATTTGTTGAGTATATTTTAAAACTTTTATTAATTTTAAGTAAAACACAATTAAGTATTGGTAGAGTTGGATTTGTTCCGGCAATTCTTTCTGTGTAATTCAGAGCTATCAACAGGTCTTCTTTTAAGCAACTAACTTTCATAAGTATTTATATATAAAAACTACTTTTACTATTAACACTGTTAATATGTGGATTACTTAAAACAACCTTAAGTAAAGCTATAAAAACATATTCGGTTTTATATAACCTGTTTATTATTCCTATAAAACTTTGTGTATAAATTAACTTCATTTTATTTATCTACTACATATCCCTACTTATCTCACAAATAAACAACAACTTATTAACAACTTAATGAAGTAACGATCTTATCTGATCCACCTCTTGAATAAGAGAATTACTTGCTTTAAGTTCTTTCTTAATTTTCTCACAAGAGTGAATTACTGTTGTATGATCCCTTCCTCCTAATCTTTCTCCAATACTTGGGTAAGAAATACCAAAATCTTCTCTTAATATATACATAATAAGTTGTCTTGGTTTTACAACTTCTTTTTTTCTTGTTTTTTCATAAATACTTTCTTTATTTATTTCATAAAAATCTGAAATTTTTTGTACAACTTCTTTTGTAGAAATTGCTTTTTTAAGTTTGGTACTATTTTTAATAACAGAATGAACCTCGTTTTGGCTAAGTATTTTTCCTTTAAGTTGTGATTGACATATTAGAGAGTTAAGAGCGCCCTCAAGTTCTCTAATATTTCCTTGAACCTCACTAGCAACATATTCAATCACCTCATCAGATATAACAAAGTTATTTTGAGCCGCTTTTGCTTTAAGTATTGCAATTCGTGACTCTGAATCAGGAGCGGGTATGTCAGCTATCATACCAGCGTTAAACCTTGATTTAAGCCTTTCTTCAAGACCTGGAATAAAATTAGGGTGTTTGTCTGAAGAAAAAATAATCTGCTTATTATTGTCATAAAGAGCGTTAAAAAGATGAAATAATTCCTCTTGAGTCTTTTCTTTTTCTGAAAGAAATTGAATATCGTCCATTATCAAAACATCATATTGACGATATTTTTCTTTAAAAGTGTTCGCCTTTCCGTCTTGTACAGAAGTTGTGTAATCAACAACAAAACGTTCTGAGGTAGCATAGTAAACTTTTTTACTTTGACTAACTTTTTTTACGTAGTTCCCTACAGCTTGTATCAAATGAGTCTTTCCATGCCCAGTACTACCATAAATAAATAACGGGTTATAAACTATTCCAAGTTTTTGTGTGACAACTTGGGCTGCTGCGTGAGCAAGTTGGTTGAAGTCTCCAACAATAAAAGTCTCAAAAGTATATTTAGGATTTAAATTATCGTTTTTGTTTATGTAAAGATTTTCAAGAGGAAGTTCGTTTACACTCTGAACCACATCTTTTCTTTCTCTGTCTCTTTTTCTCTCCTCTTTTACAATTGAGTACTCTACACCTCTAACATCTTCTGAAAGACCTCTAAGCGTCTTAAGAAGAAATTTATTGTATTTAGTTAGGAGCCAGTCTTTAACGAACTGATTCGGTACTCCTATAACAACCTTTCCGTCGTCAATTCTCACAATGTGAGTATTTTTAAACCAAGTACTAAAATTAGCTTTAGAAATATTTAACTCAACCTCAACAAGTGTGTTTTCCCAAAGTTCTTTAGTATCTGTCATATAAAAAGAGATAATAACAAGAACATTATATCCGTATACAAGAAATGTAAAACTTGCGCGCACGGCTCAGTTATGTTAATAAACTGTTTACAAGTTGTTTATATAAATTACTCTAAACAAGAGTACGTAAATCAGCTAAAGTAAAGATATGTCAAAAACATACCAACCTAAAAAAAGAAAGAGGAATAAAACCCACGGATTTTTAGTGCGCAGCAAAACCCCCGGAGGAGCTAAAACCATCCAGAGAAGGAGAAGAAAAGGACGCTCAAAGCTCTCAGTTTAGCCATATGCTGTCTTTAAGACATCGTCTACTTAGAAGCGAAATAGAGGATGTTATGAAGCACGGAAAGGCCCTAAAAGGGTCTCTTTTAAGTCTTAAATATAAAGAAGGGTCTGGTAAGAAGCCAAAATTTGCAGTCGTGGTCTCAAAAAAGGTCTCAAATAGCGCAGTAAAAAGAAATAAAGTAAAGAGAAGAGTAAGGGAGGTAGTAAGGGTTTTGGTAAAAGACGGGAGAGTGAAGGGTCTTTCTTGTGTTGTTATAACAAATAGAGATATATTGGATAAATCAGTTGATGAGATATTGGAGGACTTGAGTGCAGTCTTGAACCGAGTAGTTGCCTAGGCTAGAATAGGCCAATGATAGTAGACGTTTTTAGCACATTCATAACCGACCCGCTTTATAACGGGCTTATTTTTTTGATATCCACAGTCCCCTTCGCAGATGTTGGTGTGGCAGTAATTATTTTGACGACAGTTGTAAAGATTATTCTTCTTCCACTTGCTCATAAGTCAATAAAAACTCAAGCAATAGTTAGAAAAATTGATCCGGAGATGAAAGAGATAAGAGAGAAATACAAAAAAGACAGACAAGAACAAGCAAGACAGACTATGGATCTTTATAAAAAGTATGGAATAAATCCCCTGTCGGGACTTCTTTTAATAATTATACAAATACCAATAATTTTAGGATTGTACCTAGTTTTTCTAAAAGGAGGACTTCCTGAAATAAACCCTGAAAGACTTTACTCTTTTATAACAAGTCCCGAAATAGTAAACATGAACTTCCTTAGCCTAATTGATATGGGAGGAAGAAGTTTAATACTCGCATTAATCGCTGGAGTTGCTCAGTTTGTGCAAGTAAGGCTTTCTCTACCGAAAGTAACAAGAACAGAAAACCCGACTCTAAAGGAAGATTTAATGCATAGTTTTAATATACAAATGCGCTACGTTCTCCCTGTAATAGTGGCCTTAATAGCTTATTTTATCTCTGCCGCAGTTGCTCTTTATTGGGCTACAAGTAATTTGTTTGCTATTGGCCAGGAAATCTTTGTAAGAAGAAAAATTATTGAAAAAATGGATATCAATTGAGTATGAGCAATCAAAAGATACAGTCTACAATAGATGAATTACTAAAATCGCTGTGTGTAAATGTAGACGGTATAGACATTGAGGAGTCAGAGCTTCACCCAATTTTTCTTGTTAGATCTCCCGACTCAAAAATACTAATTGGTTCTGGGGGAGAGAATTTAAGAGCACTTAATTATCTTGTTAAAAAGATAGTAGAGAAGAATATTGAGGGAGACCATAAGTTTCTGATTGATGTAAATGGATATCACGGGAAAAAGTTAGAAGAGCTTAAACAGCAGGCGCGAATTTTAGCAGAGCGAGCAAGAACTTTTAGACACGATGTCGAGCTAAGTCCGATGAATGCTTATGAAAGAATGGTAATACACTCTCTTATTGGTGAAGATCCCGATCTTTCCACTGAATCTGAAGGAGAGGGTAAGTTTAGAAGGGTTGTGATTAGATATAACGCAAAGGATTTAAACGAGTCCGATTAATTAGACTCTTCAGAACCGCCTTCCTTTGTCTCCGGTGTAGTTGTTGAAAAAATTGTTACAGGTTCTTTTATTCTCAAACTCCAAAACCTCAAATCTTTCTTATTTGTGAAGAACAAATGAGTTTCTTCTTCGTCAAGGAACATATTTACTATATCTAGTTCCAAGCCCTCTGCTTCAAGATCAAAAAATATCTCACCTACCCCACTTTCTACATTATAAGTCCATATATCGTCTCCAAAAGAAGCTGTACCATTGTACCAGTCATCAGGATACTTTGCCTGAACACCAGA
>NZBM01000015.1 GCA_002687905.1 bacterium
GGCCGCAGCGAAAGATCCCTGGCGACTGTTTATCAAAAACACAGCTCCCTGCGAACTCGTAAGAGGATGTATAGGGGGTGACGCCTGACCAATGCCAGAAGGTTAAGCACGGACGGTGTGATGTTCTTCGGAATGTCATGCTTGGCTGTGTAAGCCCTGGTGAATGTCGGCCGTAACTATAAATCGTTGTAGTTACGTTAATAAATCTTGCTATATGCGGGAAACTCTGACCGGAGTGTCATACCTTAGTGAACTCTCCAAGGTATCCGGTGCTACTCACCACAAAGTCGTAAGTGGAAGTAACAATGTATCGGTGCAGACAATCCGCAGGAAAGATTATTGTGTGGTAATTACGGAAATATGCGTGATTACAAATCAATTAACCAGAACCATGGTTACTACATAGCTGGTTTCGTTGACGGAGAGGGTAGTTTCAATGTCTCTCTCACAAAACGAAAAGATTATGTAGGAAAATGGAAGATAACTGCGTCGTTTAATGTGTCACAAAAAGATCGCACCATACTTGCTTTTGTTAAAAAAGTGATTGGGTGCGGGACACTTAGAGAGCGCAAAGATGGTGTAGTGTACTATGAAGTCACAAACATCAGATCCCTATACGAAAACATACTCCCGTTTTTCAGGAAATTCTGTTTTCTGTCAGAAAATAAGAAACGCAACTTTGCTATCTTTTCAAAGATAGTAAGAAAGATGTATAAAAAAGAACATCTTAACAAAGAAGGATTTGAAGAAATTCTTCAACTGCGCGAGAAGCTCAATCAAGGGGTTGGGCGTACGCGCAAATACACATTAAAGAGTGTAAAACACACACAATAAAATCCTCACAGACTATACGCAGGACACGCGCTAGAACAACACTGTCGACTTTCTAGCATTCGTGAAGATATAGTCGGGCCCTTATGGCGACATAAGGTTGGCAAAACGCTTAATTGTTTGCCATATAAAACATAAGCAAACGGTCCTAAGGTACACTTCACGACATTTGTCGTTGGGTGTAGGACTAGGACCGTTATATAGATAAACAGAGACGCAAGTTACCTTCCATATAGAAATATATGTGTAGTCCAAATCACGATTAACAAGAGACCAACGTCGTGGCCCTCCCTCCTTGATATAAAGGAGAAGGGATAAGATAGAGTCCATGGAGTGTTAGTAGGAATACATGAGCGAAATTCCTTGTCTGGTAATTTCAGACGTGCACGAATGGCGTAACGACTGGGGAACTGTCTCGAGGACTTGCTCGGTGAAAATGCGATGCCGGTGAAGATGCCGGCTACCTACAGTGGGACGAAAAGACCCCGGGAGCTTTACTACAACTTGATATTGGGTATGTGAGTGAGCTGCGTAGCATAGGAGGGAGACTTTGAAGCACTTTTTTCGGAAGGTGTGGAGTCGTCAGTGAAATACCTCTCTGTTTATTTGCATGCTCTAACTTGTACGGAAAAAACGGACAGGAACAGTATCTGGTGGGTAGTTTGAGTGGGGCGCTCTCCTCCTAAAGAGTAACGGAGGAGTCTATTAAGGTTCTCTAGGCGCGAATGGAAACCGTGCCGATAGTGTAATGGCAAAAGAGAGCTTGACTGCGAGACGGACATGTCGAGCAGGTGCGAAAGCAGAGCATAGTGAACCGATGGTTCATATTAGATGTGGCCAAAGATTAACGGATAGAAGTTACCCCGGGGATAACAGGCTGGTACCGCCTAAGCGTCCATAGCGACGGCGGTGTTCGGCACCTCGATGTCGGCTCACCTTATCCTGGTGGCGTAGAAGCTGCCAAGGGTTTGGCTGTTCGCCAATTAAAAAGGTACGCGAGCTGGGTTCAGACCGTCGTGAGACAGGTTGGTCTTAATCTACTGTAGGCGTTGATTCTTGAGGAGATCTGCTCCTAGTACGAGAGGACCGGAGTGGACTGACCTCTGGTGTACGAGCTGTCGTGCCAACGGCACAGCTCGGTAGCTAAGTCGGGAATGGATAACTGCTGAATGCATATAAGCGGGAAGCCAACTCCAAGATCAGGAATCGTTTGAGATCCCTAGGAGATTACTAGGTGATAGGCACTAGGTGTACGCACAGTAATGTGTTTAGCCGAGGTGTACTAATTAATCGATCCTATTAGGAAATTTGAAAAGCGCTTTGTTTTAAATGCGATATATTTCTACTATTATTTTTTATTTGTGTTTTTAATGCTGGTGCTTTGGCGGAAGGGAGAGAAACGTAATGGGCATTACGTTTCTCCAGTTCTTCCCGCACCAAATATCGCATGTTTTGTCCTGGTGCTTTGGCGGAAGGGATATACCCGTTCTCATTCCGAACACGGCAGTTAAGTCTTCCAGCACCGATGGTACTCGTATGGGGAGAGTAGGTCGGCGCCAGGACAAAGTATGTGATTTAAAAATTTGGTGCGGGACTGCTGTTTGTAACCAAGCGAAGCTTGGACAAACAGGGAGCATTCCGAACACGGCAGTTAAGTCTTAGAGCTCACGATGGTACTCGTATGGGGAGAGTAGGTCGGCGCCAGCTTTAAGGACGTAAGTCAAGAAAATAGCCGCTAAATATGGCGGCTATTTTCTGTTACAATGGCTTCAATATGAGCTGGGCTACAAGAAGAAAGTCTTTATTTACACTAGGAACAATAGTATTCATTCTACTTATTGTAGGGATTCCTGGGTATTTTATACTCAATGAGCCACCAACTTGTTCTGACGGAAAGAAAAATCAGGACGAAGTTGGGATAGACAGAGGAGGACCGTGTTCTATTCTAGATATTACTCAAGTGACTCCTCACACTGTTCTTTGGGCCAGGAGCTTTGAAGTAATTCCAGGAGTCTATAGTGCAGTCTCTTATATAGATAATCCAAATATAAACGCAGGATCAGACGCTGTTCCTTATACGCTAAAGCTGTTTGATGATGCAGGGATTCTTATAGCAGAAAGAAAAAACATTACTTTCATAACACCGAATTCAATAAATCCAATATTTGAGGGAGGTATTGCAACGGGAGAGAGAAAACCTACAAAGGCTTTCTTGGCATTTGATGAGACTCCGGCTTGGGAAATAAGAGATAGTCTGGCACAGAACATTTCTGTGAGAAATCAGCTTCTTCAGAACGAAGAATCAGCTCCTAAGGTGACTGCTGAAGTTGTAAACACGGGGGTTGATTCTCTGGGGGATGTAGAAGTCGTTGTGGTACTTTTTAACAGAAAGGACAATGCAATAGCAGCGTCTAAAACCATAATTGGTCACCTTGGTGTTGGTGCTAGCGAACCAGTGGTATTTACGTGGCCTAAATCTTTTGATGTTCCAGTGTCTCGTTTTGAGATATTGCCACGGATTCCTCACCAGTAACATGGTGGAAGCTATAGCAGATTACAAAAATGGTGTGCATACTAAGCGCGCCATTTCGTTTTTTAGACATATTGATTGGATTCTCTTCTCCTCGTCTTTGCTTCTTGTCTTTTCCGGTATTGTAACGATGAATTCCTTCTCGGGAGAAAATTATTTTTTTGAAAATCAGTTAATATGGGCATCTTTGGGAGTTGGTTTGTTTTTTCTTTTAAGTGGTATTGATTTTAGATTTCTAAGGAGGACCAGTGTAATAATTGCTCTTTTTGTTGGCTCGGTACTACTCCTTCTTCTCCTTTTTTTGTTTGGGGATATTGTAAAAGGAGCACAAAGTAGGTTTGATTTCGGGCTTTTAGCGGTTCAGCCGGCAGATCCTATAAAGCTTGTAGTTATACTTCTTCTAGCTAAATACTTCACCAGAAGACATATTGAAATAGCAAACATTAGACACATTATTGTATCTGGTTTTTATGCTTTCATTATCTTTACGCTAATCTTATTACAGCCAGACCTTGGCTCTGCGATAATTGTTGCGTTAATCTGGCTTGGAATGGTCTTTGCTTCGGGGATATCAAAGAGACATTTTCTTGCGGTTTTGCTTCTGGGAGCAGTGGCTTCAGTTGGAATGTGGTTTTATGTGTTTGAGGATTATCAAAAAGATAGGATTTTAACGTTTATTCACCCTCTTACAGATATTCGTGGTGCTGGATACAATGCGTATCAATCTACCATCGCGGTTGGCTCGGGAGAAATTTTTGGCAAAGGGGTAGGGTATGGCACGCAGAGTAAACTTCAATTTTTACCAGAATATGAGACTGATTTTATTTTCGCAGCTTTTGCTGAAGAATGGGGATTTGTTGGGGTGATTTTGTTATTTATACTTTTCTCCATCGTTATATGGCGAGTGCTAGAGAATGCCAAAATAGGAGCGACTAATTTTGAAATACTTTTTGGAATAGGTCTTGCGACTTTATTTATCAGCCATTTTGCAATACACGTTGGTATTAATGTTGGGCTCTTGCCCGTTACAGGAACGACCATTCCTTTTATGAGTTACGGCGGTTCTCATTTGATAACCGAATTTGTTGGACTTGGAATATTAATGGGAATGAGGCGTTACGCAAGAGCAATTCACAGAGATGATACCGAAAGGGAATTCCACGCTATTTAGTAAAGAGAGAAAATCTTATTTTTCATATCTTCAAGAGAGAATTCTTCATTTACCTTTTTCTTTAACCCCTTCCCAAGCCTGTCTCCCAAATCTTTATCTTTAATAATTAAATTTAGAGCATTAGCTATAGCTTTTTCGTCCTTAGAGGGCACAAGTAAGCCAGATTTTCTATGCTCTATTATTTCCGGCATTCCTCCTATATCGCTTGCCACTACAGGAAGGGCTCTTGCTCCAGCTTCAAGAATCGCATACGGCAAACCTTCTTTTGTTGATGTTTGAGCGTAAACATCAAGAGCTTTTAGGTATTGAGGCATGTTATCAATGTGACCCAGTAAAAACACCTTTTTATTAAGAGAATAGTTGTTTATGAGATTTTTTAATTTTTCTCTAAGTTCTCCTTCGCCAAAAATAAAAAGGTATATGTCTTTGTTAGATTTAGAAAGTCTTTTGAATGCGTCGATTGTGTACTCAAGTCCTTTATTTGGGGTAAGCTCTATACCTGTTCCAATCCACATTGCATCAGCTGGTATGCTTTCTCCCATACTTTCTGTAAGTTTTGACCTAGCGTTTCTTTTGCTAAGAAATTCTATTTCTCCAACACCATTGTGTATCAAATGAAGTTTATTTTTTGAGAATAAGTTAGGAGTCTTTTTAAAATCATTCTTTGAGACCACAATTATTTTGTCTGAAAGGACTGAAGTTACAAGAGAGCCAGCCCAAGTAACTATCTTCCAAAAAACACCCCGGTCTTCCTTAAAGGGCCAGCCGTGAGCAGTAAAGATTATTTTTCCTACTCCGGTAAGTTTTCCTAGAAACGCGCCCATAGCTGCTGCCTTTGAGCTATGAAGATGTATTATGTCTGGTTCCTCTTCTTTAAGAATTTTATAAGTTGAAATAAATGCTTGGAAGTCTTTAAAGACTCTTACGTCTCTATCCATTCCTTTAATTTTTATGACTCTTATTCCAGCATTTTTTAGTTTTTTAACTAGTGATCCAGAGCCACCGCATGCAACAGCAACATCAAACTTGCTCCCATCAAGTAAGGTAGCCAAATCAAGCACCTGTTTTTGCGCTCCTCCAAAGTTTGATTTTGTGATGAAATATATGACTTTTTTTCTCATAGAATATTGGAACTTGCCCCAGATATAATTCGTTGTAACATATGACCACAACATCATGACAGTAGCAAGTAAGAAAGAGCCAGTAGTTCTCCTTCTTGGAGACCTTTTATTTTTCGCAAGTGCTTTGTGGCTAACCCTATTTTTTAGGCATTTTGAAACTCCCTCAATAGATGCTTTTTATAACCATTTAACTCCATTTTCGTTTCTGTTTATTGTGTGGATTCTTGTCTTTGCTATAGCGGGGCTTTATGCGAAACAAACCACAATACTTAAGAGAAAACTTACTGAAGTAATACTTCGTGCTCAAATTGCAAACGTAGGAATTGCTGCAATATTTTTCTTCTTCATTCCTTATTTTGGGATTACACCAAAAACAACTCTATTTATATATCTATTTACTTCATTTGTCCTAATTTACATATGGCGCGTATTTCTATTCTCGGGACTCCGTTCAAAAAGGAAAAATGGAGCGCTTCTGATTGGAAGTGGAGATGAGGTTGATGAGCTTATAGCGGAAGTTAATAGAAACGGAAGGTATCCCCTTCGTTTTGTAGCCGCCGTTGATGTGGACACGGTTGACCCACTTCTATTAGAAAAAGAAATATTTGGAATTATTGAAAGAGAAAAAGTTTCTGTTGTTGTAGTTGATACCCAACACGTAAACGTAGAGCCTTTGCTCCCCATTCTTTATGATTTATCGCTTCTTCAGGTAAGACTTAATGTTATTGACCTTGGTAGGACGTATGAAGACATTTTTGATAGGGTCCCGCTTTCGTTTTTGCGACACACTTGGCTTCTTGAAAACGTATCTGCTTCGCCCAAGCCAGTTTATGATTTCATAAAAAGATCAATGGATATAGTGGTTTCTTTGATAGGGGGAGTTTTGTCTCTCGTGTTCTACCCTTTTATTTTTGCGGCAATTAAAATTGAAGACGGCGGAAAGATATTTATTTCTCAAGAGAGAGTGGGGAGGAATAACAAAATAGTAAAGATAGTGAAATTTAGGACTATGAGCGGTTCAGATAGTGGAGATAAAGTGCTTAGATCCAATCTTGTAGTTACTAGAGTCGGTAAAATCCTTAGAGACTTTAGAATTGATGAATTGCCGCAACTTTGGAATGTGCTTTTTGGGGACCTTTCTTTTGTGGGACCTAGGCCGGAACTTCCTGCCCTTGTTGAGACTTATAATGAGAGAGTGCCGTATTACAACGTAAGGCATGTGATAAAGCCGGGTCTTACTGGCTGGGCTCAAGTCCGTCATGAAAAGCATCCACACCACGGTACGGATGTGGACGCGACAAAAGAGAAGCTCTCTTATGACCTTCATTATCTAAAAAGGAGATCGTTTTTACTTGATATATATATTGCACTACAGACTATTAAAATAGTGCTGACAAAAAGCGGAAAGTAATGGATAAGTTTAAAAATAAAAAAGTTTTAGTTACGGGAGGGGCGGGTTTTATAGGTTCTCATATTGTAGATTTATTGCTTGAAAACGGGGCAGAAGTGCACGTTGTGGATAATTTGTGTGCAGGGAAACGCGAGAACGTGAATGATAAAGCAGTGCTTCACGTAGTTGATATAAGGGACAAAGACAAATTAGCGCCAATATTTAAAGGAGCTAGCTTTGTATTTCACGAAGCAGCAGTGCCTCGAGTGCCGTATTCCATAGAGCATCCAGAAGAGACACACGACAATAATGTAAATGGAACGCTAGATGTGCTTAGTGTGTCAAAAGAAGCTGGGGTGAGAAGATTTATTTTTGCGGCATCAAGCTCGGCTTATGGTGATAAAGAAGAAATGCCACTTAGAGAGGATATGCCCGCAGAATCAGTACATCCATATGGTCTTCAGAAATATATTGGGGAGCTGTACGCTAAGTTATATAGCGATTTATATGATTTAGAGACAGTATCACTACGATATTTTAATGTTTATGGCCCAAGGCTCGATCCTGAAGGGGATTATGCACTTGTAATAGGGAGATTTTTAAAGCAAAGAAAAGAAGGAGAGCCGCTTACAATTGTGGGTGACGGAGAACAAACACGAGATTTTACTCATGTTCACGATGTTGCCCGAGCAAATATTTTGGCAGCTTTATCAAATAAAGTGGGTAGAGGAGAGGTCATAAATATAGGGGCGGGGGAAAGCCATAGTGTTAATGAATTGGCCGAAATATTAGGAGGTGAACGTAAGACGCTCCCTCCAAGAGTAGAGGCGCGGCACACCCTAGCAGATAACAGAAAGGCAAAAGAGCTTCTTGGATGGACTCCAGAAATTTCATTTCAAGACGGAATAGGCGAGTTAAAGAAGATTTTTGGACTTTAATCTAGAAAGATTTACAAGATATAGCTAAAATCATATACTTCTAGCCATGTGGAAAATACGCGGGCTAGCCATTTTAATACTGATAATAGGCCTATCTATAGGCTATTTTGTGTTCTCTTCCGAGAAATCGGATTCTGAATTTTCATTCAAATTTGGACTTGATCTGGCTGGTGGAACCCACCTTGTCTATCGTGCGGATACCAGTGCAGTAAATGAAAGCGATATACGCGAGTCAATGACAGCACTTCGTGACGTCATTGAAAGAAGAGTGAATCTATTTGGTGTTTCAGAACCTATTGTGCAAGCTGAGCGCGGGGGACGCCTTGCAGGCGTGGTTGAAGAGCGCCTTATTGTAGAGCTTCCCGGTGTAACTGATACAGCTGAAGCAGTTGAATTAATTGGTCAGACTCCGGTACTTGAATTTAGACTTCTTCGCGAAGATGTAGATTTGCCGCCAGAGCCACTTGATACAAGCACAATTGACCCTGATTCTATATTTTTGCCAGCTGAAATAACGGGAAGGCATTTAAAACGCTCTTTACTTGAATTTGGACAAGGGCACTCCGGGCTTTCAAATGAAGCTATAGTTGTTCTTGAATTTAACAGGGAAGGGGCAGATTTATTTGCTGAAATTACTAGAGAAAACGTCGGAGAAATCTTGGCGATCTTTCTTGACGGCTCGCCCATATCAACCCCGGTAATACAAAGCGAAATTACAGGAGGTAGTGCAACTATTACAGGAAACTTTGCCCCAGAGGAAGCCCGCGAGCTGGTGCGCAATTTAAACTTCGGAGCACTCCCACTGCCAATTGAGCTCATTTCGACTCAAACCATAGGAGCTTCGCTTGGAGGGGAGGCGCTTGAAAGAGGTATAGAGTCTGGACTCTTTGGACTTGGTGCAGTGGCATTATTTATGCTTTTTTGGTATCGCTTGCCGGGAGTGGTGGCGATTTTATCTCTTTCAATTTATATCGCTATAATGCTCGCAATATTTAAACTGGTGCCGGTAACTCTTACCGCAGCAGGAGTTGCAGGATTCATTCTCTCAATTGGTCTTGCAGTGGACGCCAACGTTCTTATTTTTGAGCGAATGAAAGAGGAGCTTAAAGAAGGGAAAAATACTGAAGATTCAGTAAGAGATGGATTTGCGAGAGCCTGGTTTTCAATTAGAGACGGCAATTCTTCAAGTATCATTACAGCCATCATTCTCTTTTGGCTCGGCACCTCACTTATTGAAGGGTTTGCCCTTACCTTTGGTATCGGAGTTATTGTGAGCATGCTAAGCGCAATTACTGTGAGTCGTACGTTCCTTTATGCACTTGGAAATTACAGCAATCGTGGGTTAGTGAGGGCTTTATTTGGTAGCGGTCTTTATAGGTAATATGTTCGTTGTTAAACACAGAAAGATTTTTTATACGATAACTGCAGTAATTGTGTTGGCTTCTCTTATTTCAGTTGGGGTCTGGGGGCTTAATTTTGGAATAGATTTCACAGGTGGAACGATAATGGAAATTAGTTATCCAAATGAGAAGCCAGGTAAAGAAAATTTAGTAAATAGATTGGAAGAAGTTGATATTGGCGGCTTTTCACTTCGTGAGACTGGAAAAAATGGATTTATACTGCGTACCCAAAATCTTTCAGAGGAAAGTAGACAAGAGATAGTAGGTCTTCTTACAATTGACGGTCAATTTGAGCTCGTTGAAGAGAGGGTGAATTCAATTGGGCCTGTTATAGGGGAAGAGCTTAGAAATAAAGCGCTAATTGCAATTGCGGTAACAATAGTAGCGATAATTCTTTTTGTTGCTGTTGCTTTCAGAAAAGTGAGCAAGCCTGTATCTTCTTTTAAATATGGACTAATTGCAATTGTTGCACTTCTTCACGACATTGTTGTGCCGGTTGGTATATTTGCGGCTCTTGGATATTTCTTGGGAGCTGAAGTTGATGTTCTTTTTGTGATGGCGCTTCTTGCAATTCTTGGCTATTCGGTAAATGACACGATAGTGGTGTTTGATAGAGTCCGAGAAAATCTAAAGCTAAATCATGAATTAAACAGAAAAGAGGATTTTGAGTTAACTGTTGGAAAAAGCCTCAATCAAACATACGTCCGCTCTATAAATACTTCAATTACAACTATATTTGTGCTCCTTGCGCTATTTTTCCTAGGAGCCACTGCCACGCAAGACTTTGCATTGGTGCTTCTTACAGGAGTAATAGCTGGAACGTATTCTTCTATATTCCTTGCGACACCACTTTTGGTGACAGTAATGAAGTGGGGAGATAAATAGTATTTAAATAAAAAGGGTAAGGGCCGCACTTCCGAAGAAGGCGGTCCTTGGTAGTTGTACGCGGTACTGGCAGTTTTCGGCGGCTAGGCGATGTTGATGAGGCCGTCACCTTGAGGCGACCGATCATCGTTCGGAATCCTGTCATAGCAGGACCTTCTCTTCTCATTGCTTTCGCAGACCAATACTCACGTACAATTTGGTCTGTTTGGATACTAACAGGCACCCAAAATTCGTCATTAGCCCCACCAAATCGCCATATGGCGATTTGGTGGACCGGTAGCTTGACTTATATAGCCATATAAGTAGACTATTACCTACTGCTCTTGAGCAGTTTTTAGTTGCTCATTGAAAATTTAGTAGCATACACAACAAAAAAGAGAGTTATCTCTTCTTTTGTTCTGTCCATTTCTTTTAAATCCGGTCTTCTCTAGCTTGCTAGAGAGAACCAATTTTAGCTTAGAGTTTGATCCTAGCTCAGGGTGAACGCTGGCGGCGTGGATAAGGCATGCAAGTCGAGGGACCCCTCACCCAGTCTCGTAAATATTACAACTGGTGAGAACAACCATGACCAAGTATTTGTTGGTCTGGGTGAGGGGGACCGGCAGACGAGGTAGTAACACGTAGGAATGCACCTCATAGTCAGGAATAACTACGGGAAACCGTAGCTAATACTTGATAGTCCCTCCCACCAACTTTGTTATTGTCTTTTTAAGTAAGGGGTAAACCCCCACACCAACTTTGGCATTAAGCCGGAGGCGGGTCGTGGTCGGGTTTGTCATCTTAACTCGGGTAATGTTATTAGCTTCAATAGCTTAAATTACACGGCTTAAAAACTAGACGATGCCAAAGTTGGTGTGGGGGTAAAGATTTATCGCTATGAGAGCAGCCTGCGGAGTATCAGCTTGTTGGTAGTGTAAAGGACTACCAAGGCTATGACGCTTAGGGGAGGTGAGAGCCTGACCCCCACCGATGGGACTGAGACACGGCCCATACTCCTACGGGAGGCCGCAGTCGAGAATCTTCCGCAATGGGCGAAAGCCTGACGGAGCGACGCCGCGTGATGGATGAAGTTCTGCGGAACGTAAACATCTTTTATAGGGGAGGAAGTTTATTGACGTTACCCTATGAATAAGAGGCACCTAATCACGTGCCAGCAGGTGCGGTAATACGTGAGCCTCAAGCGTTACCCGGATTTATTGGGCGTAAAGGGTGTGTAGGCGGTTTTGTTAGTCTCCTGTTAAAGCCTCTGGCTTAACCAGAGAAGTGCAGGGGAAACGGCAAAACTAGAGGATGCGAGGGGTTTGTGGAACTCATGGTGTAGGGGTGGTATCCGTTGATATCATGGGGAACACCGAAAGCGAAGGCAACAAACTGGCGCACTCCTGACGCTGAGACACGAAAGCGTGGGTAGCGAATGGGATTAGATACCCCAGTAGTCCACGCCCTAAACGATGTCCGCTGGCTTTTCGGAGTATCGACCCTCTGAGAGGCGAAGCTAACGCGTTAAGCGGACCGCCTGGGTAGTACGGCCGCAAGGCTAAAACTCAAAGGAATAGACGGGGGCTCGCACAAGCGGTGGAGCGTGTGGCTTAATTCGACACTAAGCGAAGAACCTTACCAGGGCTTGAAACCGAGACGACAATTCTGTGAAAGTAGAATTTTCTTCGGACGGCTCGGCAGGTGACGCGTGGCTGTCGTCAGTTCGTGATTTGAATTGTTCCCTTAAGTGGGGTAACGAACGCAACCCTCATTGCCTGTTACAAGTGTCAGGCGAGACTGCTCCCTCACGGGAGAGGAAGGCGAGGATGACGCCAAGTCAGCACGTCCCTTTGATGTCCTGGGCTGCACACGCGCTACAATGGGTGATACAACGGGGCGCGACGCCGAGAGGCTGAGCAAATCCTTATAAAGTCATCCCCAGTTCGGATTGAGGTCTGCAACTCGACCTCATGAAGTTGGAATCGCTAGTAATCGCAGGTCAGCAACACTGCGGTGAATACGTTCTCGAGCCTTGTACTCACCGCCCGTCAAGTCAAGGGAGCCGGGAGTACCCGAAGTCTCACTTTATGTGGGCCGAAGGTAAGTTCGGTAACAGGGACTAAGTCGTAACAAGGCACGGGTAGCGGAAGCTGTTCGTGGATCAATTCCAATTGGAACCGTCGATGCATTTTATGCACTGACTTAATTGGTTGATATTCTATACCTCTGCCTGCCGGCAGAGGAATCTGAAGATTTTTCTGTAGTTGCAGTCAGACAAAGGTATAGAAATAAGCAATAGTGTTGTACTTTTATCTACACTCGTTTTCTCGCATATGCGGGAGGCGCCGGACGTGCGTTACCGGTAGGGTGGACAGAACAAAAGAGGGTGTAACTAAAAAATAATCACAAAAAATTTGCGACCCAACCGGTTGAGTCGCAAATTTTGGCCTGCCTCGCCGGCAAGGCGGGCTTTAAATATAAGGTTTTAAAGAATTGACTTCTTCAATTTGATGTGGTAGTATGCAGATAGTTGAAATAAATCGAGGAGAGATGGAATGAGCCTCCTGAAAAGAGAGGACCAGACGTGGTCCATTCGGCAAGTTTCTTTCCAAGCTGTTGTGGCGTTTCTGTTCGTCTACTTGGCTATCGTGGTATTCCGGGTTGGTGGGGTTGCTTTCGGGCTTCCGGAGCCAGACCGCATTGCCGTTTTTGATCTCCCAGTCCAGTGGCTTCTTGGGCTACTGAAATGAGAAGGGCCCGGCGCAAAGCGCCGGGCCCAAGAAGTTTTAATGGTTTGAGCTTTTGAAGTCATTTTGATACTATTTTTGCGATGCTCTGCATCGCTTTTTTAAATAAATATGCGGTGTGGTTACAAAACACAATATGCGGGTGTAGCTCAGTTGGTTAGAGCGCGTCACTGATAATGACGAGGTCCTAGGTTCAAATCCTAGCATCCGCACATGAAAATCGGATTTATAGGTCAGGGCTACATTGGGAAAAATTATGCTGACGATTTTGAAAATCGTGGTTACGATGTCGTTCGTTATGCCCTTGAGGAGCCTTACAATGGTAATAAGGAAAAAATAAAAGACTGCGATATTGTCTTTGTTGCCGTCCCAACCCCTACAACACCAAAAGGATTTGATAGCTCAATTATTGAAGACGCACTGACTTTAGTTGGGGAAGGGAAAATTGCAGTTATTAAATCAACGATACTTCCTGGTACCACAAAAGATTTACAAGAGAAACACAAAGATATCCTACTCCTCTGTTCGCCAGAGTTTTTATCTGAAGCAACAGCTGCGCACGATGCCGCAAGCCCTTTTTCGAATATAGTAGGTATTCCAGAAGGGTCTCACAAATACAAGGAAGCTGCCGATAAAGTACACTCTGTACTGGCTGAAGCCCCGTTTGTACTTACCTGCTCAAGCGTTGAGGCAGAAATTATCAAATACACCCACAATGGTAGTGGTTATACCCAGATAATGTTTTTCAATATTATGTATGATCTTGCCAACAAACTCGGTGGTGATTGGGAGCAAATTGAAAAAGCTGTGAAGGCAGACCCTATGATATGTAATCGTTACGCTAGCCCCGTTCACAAAACTGGTCGTGGTGCAGGAGGACATTGTTTTATAAAAGACATTGCAGCACTTCGAGAGCTTTATGGCGAGACTATTCCGGAAGACAATAAAGGGTTTGAGGTTTTAGAAAGTATGGAGGAGAAGAACAAAAAGCTTCTAAAGGACTCTGACAAGGATTTAGATTTACTTGAGGGAGTTTACGGAAAAGATATATAAAGCGTTAGGCCGTCGCGTATTGCGACGGCCCTGAATCCGCTATAAGCGGTTTTTATCTGCCTTCGCCGATGACGGCGATTCCGCAGTCGTCCCCAGGCTTGAACCTCTTCTGCTTTGGCTCCTTGTGATCTGGCGCAAGGCCAGGACGGCTGCCTTGCAAACCGCCGCAGCGACGGCCCTCCGGTATGAGATCGGTTTCGGGGGTTTCTTCCCCAAGGTCTTTGATGACAGCCTCTGGTTCTTGTTGGGTTTTTTTGTTGCTACTCAATTTTCTTCTCCCTAGAGTTTGTGTCTATTCCGCTAATTATTATGGCTTATATCAAGTGTCTATACAACCAAGCTACACTGATGTAGTGTGGTCAGATATGGCAAATAAGGTAACTCTTTTGGTAAAAGATTCCTATCTCGCATATATTAAAAACAGTGTTGGGAGTAATGCCTTTCGCAATCTGTATGCAAAAGTTGGGAAAAGTAAGAAAGACATATTAAGAGACGGCGATCTCTCGTGCGCTTTTTTTGTCTCGGCAATGCTAATACAGTTTGCTCTTATTGAAAAACCACACGCAACGGTTGAAGGCCTTGAGCGGGATATAAAAAAGAGCGGGTGGAAGAAAATAAAAAGACCAAAAATTGGAAGTATTATATTTTGGAGAAAAGGACTACAAAAAGGCGAGGAACATCGCCACGTTGGTTTTTATATTGGTAAAAATAAAGCAGTGAGTAATAGCGACAAAAAGCGCCAGCCAGCAAACCACCATTACACTTTTGGAAAAGTAGGAGGGAAAGCTAAAAGAAAAATGGATTCAATTTATTGGCATAAAAAGCTAGACTCTTGACCGAATTAGTCTCATTTAGTTAAGCTAGATTTAGCTATGAAAGGGGGGCTAAGCAATGATACTTCTGAGTAAGTTTATACGCTCTCTCCGTATTTGGTGGAGGACAGTTCAATTCTTCATCCCATATGACATCAAAATCATGGAGGAGAGAGACGAAAGCCGACAAACTGGCTGGAGATGATAACTAAAAACAAGGCGATGACAATCTAGTCATCGCCTTTGGTGTTTTTTTGTGACAAGTTTTGGTATTTCTTCTATAAGACCATCTAGATCTCCAGAAGTCATTAGTATAATTACCTCGTCCCCAGAAAGACCCTCTTCAAGAGTTTTTATTATTTTCTCTGGTTTTTCAAAACCCCTTACATTTTTGTGATTAGCGCTTGCCCTCTCAACTATTTCTTCAAGTGTAAGTTGTGCGTGAGTTGCTGCGCCCTGCTCTGCAGGTTTATACACGAGCACTTCATCTACTCCGTCAAACACATAATCATACCCAGTAATTTTGCCTTTGTTTCTTAAACTAAAAGTATGTGGCTCAAATACTGTAACGATTTTTCGTTTTGGGAAATGTACTTTCATTGCCTCAAATCCAGCACGCGCCTTTTCAAACGAAGAGCCAAAGCCTTCATATACTGGAATTGAGGATTTTGGGGTAAGAAGGTTAAGACGTCGGTTAACTCCTTTAAATGTTCTTACTCCCTCTGCTAGTTCGCCCGGAGTAATGAGCTCCTTTTCAAGAAGAATGGCGGAGACCCCCACGATATTTTGAATGTTGTGTGCACCGAGGAGCGTTGTTTCTAATAGCGCTATACTTTCGCCATTTTTTGTAAGGGCAAACGTAGAAGCTTCACCGTACAAAATATCTTTAGCACTCCAAACTCCTTCATTTAGCCCGTAACTTGTAACTCCCTCATAGTTTTGAGCAAGTCCTTTTGCTTCACTGTTGTCAAAGCAAATAATTTTTTTGGATTCCTTTGGAAGAGATTCCAATAGCTCCTTAAATGGTTTTAGATAATCTTCAAGGGTGGGGAATACATTTATGTGGTCGTGTGAAGCAGATGTGAGAAGCACATCTCTGGTGTTGTAGTGAAGAAACTTTGCTCTATCGTCGTTGTGTGCTGATGGGTATTCATCACCTTCAAGGACAAATACATTACCATCTCCAAGCTTTGCGGTTTTTTCAATACCCAGAGGTACTGCGCCTATGAAATAGCTCGGGTCTTTTCCTGCGTTAATGAGGCAATGAGCTAGTAGGGCTGTACAAGTTGATTTTGCGTATGAGCCTGTCACCACTATGTTTTTTGTATTCTTGGTGAGCTTGCCAAGCACCTGCGCAAATGATTTTATTTCTATACCACTATCAATAGCCGCCCTAGCTTCTTCATTTGTGTCAGGCGAGAGTTTGGCTTGCTTTCCCATTACTATAAGGTCAGCATCTTTAGGAATATTTTCCTTTGAGTAGCCCTCCTTAAAATTGATCCCAGCGTCTTTAAGGTGTGTACTCATTGGGGGGTAGAAACCCACATCAGAACCGGTTATCTCCCACCCACTGTCGCGAAGAAGAAGGGCAGTGCTACCCATGCCAACCCCTGCTATCCCTATAAAATGGGCCTTTTTACTCCCTTTTTCTTTCATTGTGACACTCTATCATAGAGCTTGCTCTTCGCACTCAAATCGATAGTATTGGCTGATGGCGACACTTTACATAATAGCTACTCCAATAGGAAACCTTGAGGACATATCTCCTCGGGCGCTTCGCATTTTGGGCGAGGTGGATTTGGTGCTTTGTGAGGATACGAGAGTTACAAAGAAGCTGCTTTCTCATTTCAATATTAAAACCCCAACACTCTCATATCATTCAAATAGCGGACTTACCAAAACAGACAAAATTTTAGACCTACTTGAGAGTGGGAAAAATCTTGCGCTAGTTTCAGATGCCGGCACTCCTGCGATTTCTGACCCAGGGGCAAGTTTGGTTTCTTGTGTACGCGAGGAGTTTGGAGACAGTATTTCAATAATCTCAATCTCTGGACCAAGTGCACTTATCTCGGCCCTTTCGGTATCTGGCCTTCCGGCATCTGATTTTCTATTTTTAGGATTTCTTCCTCACAAAAAAGGACGTGAGACACAACTTAAAGAAGCTGTAGATTCAAGAAGAACGACTGTGTTTTATGAATCACCACACAGGATTATGAAGACTCTAAATTGGCTGAAAGACAATTTGGAGGATGATAGAAGGGTGGTAGTTTCAAAAGAGCTCACAAAGATTTATGAAGAGAGTATTTCAGGTAGCTCAAAAGAGGTGTTTGAGTACTTTGAGGAAAATGAAGATAAAGTGCGAGGCGAGTTCGTAATTATGGTTAGTGGAAAATAAGGCATAGTTAAGCTATACTTTCGCCAATGTCAAAGGATTCAGTAATTTTAATACTAGGTATCGTCGTAGTGATAGTGCCATTTCTTGGTTTTCCTGGAATATTTGAGACGATTGCTTTTGTAGTTTCTGGAGCAGTAATAGCCGTACTGGCTTTTATGTTAAGGCGTGATATTGCAGAAGGGCTTCACTGCAAACCATTTGAGGAAGGGAAGACTACTGATACATACAGCCAAAACAATGCAAGGAAAAATGATAATGAGGAAAACGCTGAAAAATCTGAAGGGGAAGGCTAGGCACAAATACGCCCCATACGCTTTTGCAGTAGTGGCAGCGGGTTTAATCCCTGCTGCTTATTTGGGTATTTCAGAGCTTTTGCCGGAGTCCTATGACGCAAAGGAAAATGCACCCGCTGAAGTGGTAGATGTTGTTGAGAACAAATTTGTGGTGACACATTTAAAGACTCCGGAGGCAGTAAAAGCAGTGTATATGAGCCAGTGCGTAGTTGGCACGCCAAGTTTTAGGAAGAAATTGGTGAATTTAATTGAAGAGACTGAATTAAATTCTGTTGTTATAGACGTAAAAGACTACACAGGAAAATTGTCGTTTGACACAAATCATCCGCTTCTTAAAGACAGCGTCTCGGACGAATGTGGTGCGTACGATATGAAAGAGTTCTTAGGGGAGCTACACGAAAAAGGAATTTACACAATTGCTCGAATCACAGCATTTCAGGATCCTTATTACACAAGTATAAGGCCGGACCTTGCGGTGGCTAAAGGAAGTGCGACAAGCACAGTCTGGAAGGATTATCGCGGACTTTCTTTTATTGATGTTGGAGCTACAGAGTTTTGGGACTATCTAGTGGCTATTGGAGAGGAGACATATAAAGTTGGTTTTGATGAGCTCAATTTTGACTATATTCGTTTTCCGTCTGATGGAGATATGAATGATATTTATTATCCATTCAGTGAAGAGTTTGTAGTGTCTGACCCAGATCTTGGAAAGGCGCGAGTTGTAAGAGGATTCTTTTCATATCTTTCAAAAAAACTGCGACCGACAGGCGCAGTGCTCTCGGCTGATCTTTTTGGAATGACTACAACAAACAAAGATGATCTAAATATCGGTCAAATATTAGAGTATGCTGACCCTTACTTTGACTACATAGCACCTATGGTTTACCCAAGTCACTACCCGCCAAGTTTTCTTGGGCTTGAGAACCCAAATAAAAATATCTACAAAGTTATTCATTATTCTATGAGTGAGGGGGTAAAGAGGCTTACTAAAGCAAGCTCAACCCCATCAAAGCTTCGTCCGTGGCTACAAGATTTTGACTACGGTGGATATTACGGCAAAGAAGAAGTTCGCGAGCAGATTCAGGCAACGTATGATACCGGACTTACCAGCTGGATGCTCTGGGACCCGGCCAATATCTATACCAGAGAGGCTCTACTTAGTGAGTAAACTGACTCACTATATTTTCTATACTATACTGAATAATAATGGATGATAATCCCGAGCAGATAAATTATTTTGCGGCCACCGACTCACGTGGCGTGAGGAAGCCTTTTGGTATTAAGGCTATTGACCGCGCCCGCCATATGTATGTGATTGGGAAGACCGGAATGGGTAAGTCTACACTCCTTGAGAATATGGCCATTCAAGATATTCAGAACGGAAACGGTATTTCTTTTATAGACCCCCATGGCTCCACAGCAGAGAAATTGCTTGATTATGTTCCAGAGAATCGAATTAAGGACGTAATATATTTTGCTCCTTTTGATATGGATCATCCTGTTGCATTTAACGTGATGGAGGATGTGGGCTATGACAAGCGCCACTTGGTGGTGTCGGGTCTGCTGGGTGCTTTTAAGAAGATTTGGGTTGACAATTGGAGTGCTCGAATGGAATACATTTTAACAAACACACTTCTTGCTCTTCTTGAGTACCCTGATTCAACTCTTCTTGATGTAAATAAGATGCTTATTAACAAGGCGTTTAGGGCTAAAGTTGTGGACAGGATTACTGACCCAATAGTGAAATCTTTTTGGGCCGAGGAGTTTGCTAATTATGGTGACCGCTATACACAAGACGCAACTCCTGCAATTCAAAACAAGGTAGGACAATTTACATCAAATCCGCTTATAAGAAACATTGTTGGCCAACCAAAATCCTCCTTTGATGTAAGGAAAATAATGGATGAAAAGAAGATTTTCATAGCTAACCTCTCAAAAGGGCGAATGGGGGAACAAAACGCAGACCTTATAGGGAGTATGCTTACAACCAAGATTTACCTTGCAGCAATGAGTCGAGCCGGCGAGTCTACCGGCGTCCTCAATAACCTTCCACCTCATTATTTCTATGTTGATGAATTTCAATCGGTAGCAAACGACTCTTTTGCAGATATTTTATCTGAAGCCAGAAAATACAAACTTGCTCTTACTCTTGCTCATCAATATGTAGAGCAGATGGAAGAAAACGTGAGAAATGCTGTTTTTGGAAACGTTGGTACGACAATAATGTTTAGAGTAGGACCACTTGATGCAGAACTTTTTGAAGCTCTTTGTAAGCCAAAGTTTACAGCAGAAGACTTAGTTAATTTGGGCAAATTTCAGATTTATTTGATGCTAATGATTGACGGAGTCGGCTCACAACCATTTTCAGCTATAACGCTTCCGTCAATTGAGGAGCCTGAAATTACGTTTCGCAAGCAAATTAATGAAAACTCACAAAAGACTTACGGAAGACCGCAACAAGTTGTTGAGAAAACAATTCGTGAGAGAAATGAAATAGAGGACTCACCGCAAAAAAGAAGTGAGAGAGCTCTTCAAAAACAACAAGAGAAGGAAAAATCCCAAAACGGAGGCAGGTACAGTGGGGGAGGTTCAAATGGAGGAAGAAATAAACCAAGGCGCGAGCTAAATCGCCACGACAAGACTATCTCTCTTAAAGATCTTCGCTCAAAAATGAAAGAGGAGGATAGAGGCAAAGAGAAAGGAAAAAAAGAGCAGTTAAATGACCTACGCTCTGCTCTAAAAAGTGCCATAAGCTCGCATAAAAAAGGCGAGCCAAAGAAGGAAGAGTCAAAAGAGGAGAAACCAAAACCGCCAAAACAAGCACCAAGCCCACCTAAACCGGAAGAAAAGAAAAATGAGATATCGGAGGAGGAGCTTAAGCGAATTCTTAATGTCGAAAAAAACGACTCAACCGGTTGAGTTGATTTATGTGGCTTAGATTAGCCATATTTTCACTGCTCATTTTTCCAGGAACTGCTTTTTCGCAGGTTGTTATAAGTGAGATAATGTATGACCTTGAGGGCTCTGATACGGATAGAGAGTGGATGGAGGTTTTTAATGAAAGTTCTTCTTCGGTTGATTTATCCGGCTGGCGATTTTTTGAAGGAACAAGTAATCATAAACTTACTCTTAAGCAAGGAGGCGCGACTCTTGAGAGTGGGGAGTACGCGGTGATAGTAGATGACGACGTTACGTTTCTAATTGATTGGCCGAATTATTCCGGGGCTCTTTTTGATAGCTCATTTTCTCTTAGTAATACTGGCGAGACTTTAATACTTAGAGACAGCGAACTCTCTGACATTGACTCTGTAACGTATAGCTCCGAGTGGGGAGGCAAAGGAGACGGAAACTCTCTTACCAGAGATGATGGTGGTAATTTTTCAGGAGCTCTCCCAACTCCTGGAAGTGGAGATTTAAATTCTGAAGAAGGGAGCTCCGAAGAGTCTTCCGAAAGCTCTTCGAGCGGAGCTATCTCTGCGACCACTCCACTTTTTACTCCTGAAATTTTTGCCTACGCTGGAGAAGATAGGACAGTCACGGTTGGAGCTGACACAAAGTTTGAAGGGCAGTCTATAGGACTTGAGGGCGAGCCAATGACCAATGCTAGGTATCTGTGGAACTTTGGAGATGGGAGTATTCGTGAGGGTGAGAATGTACTTCATAATTTTAAATATCCTGGGGATTATGTAGTGGTTCTGAACGTGTCATCTGGTCAGTATTCTGCATCGGATAAGATAGTGGTTAGTGCGCTCCCCGCGCAACTAAAAGTTGCGCGGGGAGAAGATGGAAGTGTAATTTTAGGAAATAGAGAAGATAGAGAAATTGACCTTTCTTGGTGGTACATAAAATCGGGAGACAAAACATTTCAGCTTCCTGAAATGACTTATATATTAGGGAGTAGCGAGATTAGATTTAGCTCCTCTGTTACTGAATTGTCCGAAATTGCCGAGCTATCACTTCTTTATCCAAATGGCTCTATAGCCCTTTTAGAGTCCGAAAATGAGCCACAAAACCAAGTGCCTCAACAGGTAGTTACAGAAGTAGTGCCTAAGAAAAGGGCAGAAATTCCTGTTATAGTGCCTGATATAGAGAGGGTTAGTGAGGCGGAAATAAAAGGTGAAGAACAGGTAGCGGCCCCTATCGCTGCTCGGGAATCGGATGATTTCTATAAATGGATACTTGCACTTTTTGGTCTGATTGGTTTAGGTGTAGGAGCGGGGCTTTATATTCAAAAAGAGGGAAAGGATGAATTTACTATAATTGACTAATGGCTAAAGAAAATAAAAAAACAATACTGGTAACCGGCGGAGCCGGCTTTATAGGCTCTCACCTCTGTGAGCGCCTTGTTAAAGGTGGTCATAGAGTAATTAGTCTTGACAACTACTTCACCGGCTCAAAGGATAATCACGTGGGCGGAGTGGAATATATAGAGGGCCATACTAAAGATATTGAAAAGCATATAAAGGAGGAAATTAATATAATTTTTCACTTAGGAGAATACGCCAGAGTTGAGAAGAGTTTGGAAGAGCCCGAATTGGTTTGGGAGTTAAATAAGGAGGGAACTTTTCGTGTTCTTGAGTTTTGTAGGAAAAATAAACCGAAACTTGTTTATGCGGGCTCAAGTACAAAATATGGTGATGGTGGTTTGGGACGTGACCAGAGCCCATATGCTTGGACAAAAGCAAGCAACACTGAACTAGTGAGAAATTATGGGGAATGGTGTGGCATAAATTATGCAATAACATACTTTTATAACGTGTATGGGGGGAAGGAGAGAAGCGGTGCTTACGGAACAGTAATTGCGATATTTAAAGAGAAGTTTAAGAAAGGGGAGTCAATTCCTGTAGTTTCTCCTGGGACTCAAGTGAGAAATTTTACTCACATTAATGATATTGTTGACGGCCTAATAATGGTTGGGGAGAAAGGTCATGGCGACGATTATGGACTTGGAGATGAGAGGGGATACTCAATACTTGAGATAGCAAAGATGTTTGGGGGAGAAATTGATATGTTGCCTGAACGTAAAGGAAATAGAATGGAATCTGACATAGATACGACAAAAACAAGAGGTTTAGGGTGGTCTCCTCAAAGAGGGGTTGAGGATTATATCAAAGATATAAGCAAAGGTTTATGAAAAGAGTTGTAATATTCTCAACGAATTATTTCCCGAACGTAGCTGGTGCAGAAATCGCAATAGACGAGATAGCCAAGCGGGCTGATGGAATAGAATTTCATCTGATTACAACTCGATTTTCAAGAAAGGTTCCGGCAAAAGAGCGTATTGGTAATGTTATTGTTCACCGCGTTGGGGTAGGGAGTGGTTTTGCGTTCTTTGATAAATTACTCTCACCTTTTTTTGGCGCTTTTAAAGCGTATCAACTAGATAAAAAGAAACCCGTTGATCTTTTTTGGTGCATGATGGTGACGTTTACTTGTGGAGCACCATATATTCTAAATACTCTTAGGTCTTGGAGGAAAATAAAGATTGTTCTTACACTACAAGAAGGTGATTCTGAAGAACATTTAACGAAAAGACATTTAGGACTAAATGGGCTTGCGTGGAAACTTGCACTAAAAAGAGCGGATGTTCTTACGGTGATCAGTACATATCTAGGAAAGCGTGCCAAGAGGCTCGGTTACTCTGGCCCCATACATCTGATTCCAAATGCTGTTAATATTTCACATTTTTCTCAGGAATACTCTAAAGACATCCTTAAAGATTTGGAAGAAAAACTCGGAAAGAAAAAGGGAGATGTGTTTATGATAACTACGTCTAGGCTGTCTGAGAAAAACGCACTTGATGATGTTATAGAGGCTGTTGCGTTACTTCCCAAGAATATTCATTTTATTGTGCTTGGAATAGGAGAAGATGAGAGCAAATTGAAGAGATTGGCAGATGATAGGGGGGTAGGTAGTAGGGTTCATTTTGTTGGATATGTCGGCCAGGATGAAATTCCTAAATACTTAAAAATTTCTGAGATATTTATACGCCCTTCACGTTCTGAAGGATTTGGCATTTCTTTTGTTGAGGCTATGGCAGCTGAAATTCCTGTCATATCCACTCAAGAGGGGGGAATAGCAGACTTCCTGTTCGATGCTAAACGTAATCCGCAGACGAATTCTACTGGGTGGGCGGTGGATAAAGATTCTCCGCAACAGATAGCAGACGCTGTCAATAGAATCTTGGAAAATCGAGATGAGGTAGGGAAGACGGTTTCAAATGCTAAAAAGATGGTAGCCGAGAATTATGACTGGGAAAGGATAGCAAGAGATATGCAAAATAAAGTCTTTGCGCCTCTTACTGGGCTAAGCTAGCATTTCTAAAATGAAAATATTAATTGCAACAGGGCTGTATCCGCCTGAAATTGGTGGGCCAGCAACATATTCAAAGATTTTAAAGGACCAGCTTCCAAAGCATGGTTTTTCGGTGGTTGTACTCCCCTTCTCCACAGTAAGGAAATTTCCAAAGTTTATAAGACATATAATATTCTTCGTTCACATCTTGAGACTAGGATATGGTAAGGATTATATTGTCTCGCTTGACCCAGTCTCTGTTGGTTTACCAGCGGCCTTGGCTAGTGCTGTGCTTAGAAAAAAGCACATAATTAAGATCTCTGGTGACTATGCTTGGGAACAATTAACAGAGCGTTATGGCATTTATAAATCGCTTGAAGATTTTTCAAAAAATAATTCTAGACGACCTTTCCCTATAAATATATTAAGTAAGGTTGAGTGTTTTGTTGCTAAAGACTCCGAAGCGATAATAGTTCCAAGCAAATATCTAAAAGGAATTGTAGAAAAGTGGGGTATCAAGGGCGAAAAAATACACGTTATACATAACAGTGTTAAAGACTTAAATGACCAAGGAAATGTAGAGATCTTAAGGAGTCTTATTAGATTTGACGGGAAAGTTATTATGAGCGCCGGCAGACTCATCCCACTTAAGCGTTTTGATATGCTTGTGCGTCTTATGCCAGTTCTTGTTGAGAGGTTTGGAAATATAAAACTTTTCATAGCTGGAGATGGTCCTGAAAAAGAAAAGCTAGAATCTTTAGCAAAGGAACTTGGTGTTGAAAATGAAGTAGTGTTTTCTGGTTCGCTTGAGCAGGAAGTCTTGTTTAGGTATATAAAAATATCTGATGTATTTGTTCTTAACTCTACACACGAGACGTTTCCTCACATTCTCTTGGAAGTGCTTTCAATTGGGCGTCCCGCTATAGCAACGCGAGCTGGGGGAAATCCTGAAATTATTGAGGATGGTAAGAGCGGAATTCTAGTTTCTTCAGGAGACGAGGACGAATTAGAGAAGAGTATATCTAAAGTCTTATCAAACAAATCCTATGCCCAGAGACTCTCTGTAGGAGGAAGACGTAGAGCGGAGGTTTTTTCAGAAAAAAGAGCAATTGATGAGTTTATAAGCTTACTTAAAAGATATGAGAGTACTTAGTATTGGTTCAGACAGGAAGCTTTTTGAGGATGGTAGTTTTGTCTGTGAGCGTACAAAAAAATATGGGGAGCACATGGAGGAACTTCATATTGTGGTTTTTGCACTAAAAAATCTTGGATTTAGAAAGAAAAAGATAGGAGAGAATATAACAATCTACCCTACTAATTCCCTAACAAAGTTTCAATATATTGGAGACGCTATAAAGATTGCTAGGTCAATAAAATATGATCGAATAACGACACAAGACCCATTTATTTCTGGCTGGGCGGGGGTAAGTATTTCAGCTAAATCAAAAAAACCCCTACAAGTTCAAATTCATACAGACTTTCTTTTAGAGGGGTTTCAAAAAGGGGGTTATATCAATCGCTTTTACGTACGTATGGCAAATCACGTACTTCCAAAGGCAGACTGCATACGCGTGGTATCGGAGAGGATTAAAGAAAATATTGAAGCGAGATACAAGCTAAAATCTATACCAAGAGTATTACCCATTTTTGTTGATATAGAAGCTATAAAGAATGCTCCAAAAAATGAAAAAGAATTCCCCTTTCAAATTGCAATGTCTAGTAGGTTAGAGCCTGAGAAAAATATAGGTAGAGCTATAAAGGTACTCAGTAGAATCGTGAATGAGAGAATAGGAATGGTTATTGTTGGCGAAGGGGGCGAGAGGTTGCGTCTAGAAAAAGTTGCTCGCGACCTTGGTATTGAAAGTGGGGTTTTATTTAAAGGTTGGATTCAAAACCCAGTCCCCTATATTAAGTCTTCAGATTTGTTTCTTCAGACCTCAGAGTTTGAGGGTTATGGTATGTCGGTGGTAGAAGCTCTTGCTTCCGGTGTACCGGCTTTGTCCACAGATGTTGGCATAGCAAAAGAATATGGAGCAGATGTTTTTGAAACTGACGAAGAGTTAAAAGAGAAAATAGAGAGGTATATAGAAAATGGAGGTATGGGTGAGTTGAAGAATTATCCTTACAAAAATGAGGAAGAATACATTAAAAAGTATGTAGAGATGATAGAGATATGCGGATCTTAATTACAACGCAGAAAGTTGATAAAGACGACGATGTACTCGGCTTTTTTCATAATTGGATTATTAAACTTGCACCACATTTCTCTGAGGTTCACGTGATAGCACTTTCTGTAGGAAAGCACGATTTGCCAAAGAATGTGCACGTCTATTCTCTCGGGAAGAGAAGAGGTGATTCCGGATACCTCAAAACCTTACGATATATCGTAAGGTTTTATAAATATCTATTTATGCTCTCTGGAAAATATGATGCCGTATTTTCTCATATGAACCCTGAATATATAATTCTTGCGGGATGGTATTGGAGGCTTTCGGACAAAAAGGTTTTTCTTTGGTATAACCACAAAAAAGGAGGGCTTAGGCTCCGATTCGCCTCTCTTTTCTCGCATAAAATCTTTTACACTTCACCAAGCGCTTTTACCTCTCGGTACAAAAAGTCTGAAAAAATGCCAGTCGGCGTTGATACTGAGCTTTGTAAAGATATTGAAGTAAAAAGGGAGAAAAACAGCCTACTCTCCCTTGGTAGAATTTCGCCAGTTAAGAATGTGGAAGTAATTATTGAGGCACTTTCTCTTTTAAATAAAGAAGGAATTTCCTTCACGTCTTATATATATGGAGACCCAACGGATAAAGATCTATCTTACTACAAGGAAGTTCTTCAAGGTTCAGAAAATCTCACCGAAGAGGGGGCTCTAACTTTTAATAAAGGAGTTCCCTATGAGAAAACGCCAAGAATATATAGTGCTTATGAAATTTTTATAAACGCGACACCAAGCGGTAGCTTTGATAAGACTATTCTTGAAGCGATAAATTGCGGTATGATTCCTGTTATTTGTAATGAGGCCTTTGGCAAAGACTTTCCGAAAGAACTCTTGTTTACAGAAGGAGATAGCAAGGATCTTAAAAATAAGTTGGAAAAGCTATTTAATAAAAACGCTGAAGAAAAGAAAGAGCTTCAAAAATATCTACGAGAGCATATACTCAAAGAACACAGCCTAGATGATCTAATTCTTTTATTGTCTGATGAGATAAGAAGTTAATATGAAAAAAAACATACCTCTATTTAAAGTTTTTATGCCGGAGACGGTAGACAAATCGCTACTCGAGACTCTTCATAGCGGCTACATTGCGGAAGGGCCAAAGGTAAATGAATTTAACGATATAGTGTCTAGCTTTCTTGGGAATAAATATACGGTCCCAATGAATAGCTGTACGACTGCGCTTACTGTGAGTTATAGACTTGCGGGAATAGAGAGAGGAGATGAGGTGATTTCAACTCCTCTAACTTGTGTTGCTACAAATGTACCCCTTCTTTTAATGGGAGCAAAAATTGTGTGGGCAGATTGCGAGAAAGAGACCGGGATGATTGATCCAAAAAAGCTAGAAGAGATAATAACTAATAAGACAAAAGCAATAGTAGTCCTTCATAAAGACGGCAACCTAGCAAAGATGGACGAGATAATGGCGATTGCCAAAAAACATAATCTAAAAGTAATAGAGGATGCTGCTCACACTTTTGGCGCAAAATACAAAGGAAAGAAAGTTGGAAATATTGGGGACTACACATGCTTTTCATTTCAGGCGATAAAACACATTACAACTGGTGATGGCGGGCTTCTTTCTGTAAAAAATGAAGAAGATTATAAACTGGGGCGCAAATATAAATGGCTTGGGCTAGATAAAGAGGATAATCCAAGCGGTGGAAATATTTGGTTAAACGATATTACTATTTCTGGCTATAAAGGAAATATGAGCGATATTTCTGCCTCAATTGGAATAGAGCAAATGAAGCATGTGGACGAGATTCTTTCTAAGTATCATGAAAATGGTCTTTATTACGAATCACTATTAAAAGATGTGGATGGAGTTGGACTCATTTCACGTAACAAGGATGATTACCCTACTTTCTGGACATACGTTATTTTGGTAGAAAATAGAAACAAATTGATTAAGGCTCTCGCAGATGAGGGGATTGCGGCAAGTGTTGTGCACCCAAGAAACGATAATTACAGTATTTTTAAAGAAAGTAAGAGAGAACTAACGGGTGTTAATTATTTCTCCGAGAGGGAGCTCTCACTTCCGTGTGGCTGGTGGGTAAATAAAGAAGATGTTGAAGATATAGTCAAAATAATCAAGGACAATATATAGGAGACCTATGTTGGCAAAATAGTGTTTAAAGTAGTACCTTAGTTGGATAAATATGGAAGATAGAGCGAAAAAAGACTTAAAAATAATGACCATTCTCGGTACTCGCCCCGAGATTATACGGCTTGCTTCGGTCATAAAGAGGCTCAACAAGTACTGCAATCATATCTTAGTACACACTGGACAGAACTATGACTACGAGCTGCACAAGGTGTTTTTTGAGGATTTAGGTCTTAGAATGCCGGATATTCAACTTGAGGTGAAGTCGGGCACACTTCATGGGCAGATTGCAAATATCATTCGTGAGACAGGTAAAGTGTTGGAAGAAGAAAAACCAGATGCGGTGCTCGTGCTTGGAGATACAAACTCAGCTCTGTCGGTTATAAATGCAAAGCGGCTAAAGATACCCATCTTTCATATGGAGGCAGGAGACAGGTCCTTTGATGAAAATGTTCCTGAAGAGTTAAATAGACGAATCGTTGATGGTATTTCAGACGTACTTATGCCGTATACCGAGCACAGCAGAAGGAATTTGCTTCGTGAAGGAATACATCCAGAGAAAATTTTCATGACGGGTTCTCCAATACGAGAGGTATATATGGATATGATGGATAAGTTTGAGACTTCCAAAATTCTTAAGGAGTTAAAACTAAAGAAGAGAAAGTTTTTTACCGCCTCAATCCATCGTGAGGAAAACGTAGATATTCCCGGAGGCCTTAAGCTAATGGTTAAAAGCTACAATGCACTAGTCGATAAGTATGATTTTCCTGTAGTGGTTTCAACTCATCCGAGAACTATGAAGCGTCTTAAAGAAAAAGGGCTTCTAGACAAATCAAATGAGAAAATTATTTGGCACAAACCATTTGGCCTTATTGACTATATTTGGCTTCAGCTAAACTCATTTTGCGTGGTCTCAGACAGCGGCACGATTCATGAAGATTCAAGTATTCTAGACTTCCCTGCTATAGCTATTAGAAAATCAACTGAAAAAGCTGAGTCAATCGAATCTGGCCACTCGGTTATTAGTGGACTTGATCCTGATAGTGTTCTGAGAAATGTAGTTATTGCAACTGAAGATCATTTTGATCCCAAAAAATCTCCAATGCCGTTTGAATACCAACCAGTCAATGTTTCATCCAAGGTGGTAAGAATTGTTGTTGGAATGGCTAAGATTGTAGATAAGAAAGTTTGGGGGGAGAAAAAACATGTTTAGAGAACCGCACGACATTTTGGAGATGGAATTACATTCTGACGAAAGAGGTCGTCTCAACGAGGTTCTTCGACATATAGATCATGGCATACCGAGTGGAGGACAACTATATGTATTCACTATAAATCCTGGGTTTCGGCGCGGGGATCATTATCATACATACAAGAGAGAATGGTTTACCTGTGTGAGCGGAGAGGCGATAGTTCTTGTGGAAGACAAGGAGGGGAATAAAAAAAAGATACTACTTAGCTCTGAAAAACCAGCTGTTTTTTATTGTGGTCCGTATACCTCCCACGCACTCATTAATAAAGGAGATGTAGAAGCTGTAGTGGTTTCGTACGGATCACACCAACATGATCCAGATGAGCCAGATACATATGCAAAATTTATTGAATATGGTGAAGATCTATGACGAAGACGCTCTTAGTGAGTATTTGAAGAATGACTTTATCTTAGAGGGGCTTTCTAAATATCAAGGGGACAAGGAGTTTGTATCCCACGAATGGCTGCTTAACATGGAAGAGAAACGGCTTATCTATGCTGATGTTTATGGCGAGCTTTTAAAAAGCAGTGGCAGAAAGGTCCTAGATGTAGGTGGTGGTTTTTGTGGCTTAAGTAGAGAGCTTATAGAGCGCCATGACTATACTCTCTTAGATATCATGGCTCATGATGACCATAAAAAAATAGGGGAGATTTCATCAGAAAATGGCGGCTTCTGGATAAATAGTGACTGGTATGAATTTGATACTGATCGGAATTATGATTTCGTTATTGCAAACGATTTATTCCCTAATGTTGATCAGAGATTGAGAATGTTTGTGGAGAAATTTAAAGACATTACTAAGAACTTGATCTTAACGATAACCTGTAATGATAAAGATGTGTTCTATAAGGTGAAAAGAGTGGATGCTCAAGAGCTTCTTATAGTAGCGCCTTGGGGGAGGGATATGACTGAAAGGGTACTTCAAAATTTATTTAATGAGAGAAGTATATCTCTACCAAAGAGCAAAAAACCCATCTTTCGAAATGGGCGTGTAGTGTACAAATTCTCGCATACAATTTCTTAATATGTGTGCCATAAACGGTTTTACGTTTCCGGATGAGGAACTCATAAAAAAGATGAATAAAAAAACCGCTCACCGCGGGCCGGATGACTCCGGTGTTTTTCTAGACGGAAAGGTAACTTTTGGGCACAATCGTCTTTCAATTATTGACCCTTCGCCTTCCGCCCATCAGCCAATGAAAAGTAAAGACGGTAATGTAGTCGTAATTTTAAACGGCGAAATTTACAATTTTAGAGAACTTAAGGAAGAACTTGATAGCAGTTACTCATTCAAGACCGAGAGCGACACCGAGGTAATAATTGCCGCTTGGGAGAAATGGGGCACAGAGTGCGTTAAGAGGTTTAACGGAATATTTTCTTTAGCTCTTTGGGACAAAAGAAAAGAAACACTATTTCTGGCACGTGACCATGCCGGAATAAAACCTCTCTATTACTATCTTGACGGTGAAAGGCTTATTTTTTCTTCTGAGATAAAGGGAATCTTAGAGCACAACATTCCAAGAAACATTGACTATGAAGCGCTTGGTCATTATTTCAGACTCCTTTACGTACCCGCTCCTCACACACTATTTAAGAACGTTCTTAAATTTCCACCGGCGCACTACGCTATTTTTAAAGAAGGAAAGTTGGAGTTTATGAAATACTGGGATGAATCAGAGAATTCCAGTATTAAAAACAAAGATGAACTCCTAGAGAAGACAAAAGCGGTGATTACAGAATCAGTAAAGCGGCAGCTAGTCTCAGACAAACCTCTTGGCGTCTATCTCTCTGGCGGGCTTGATTCGAGTATCATACTTCACTCAATGTCAGAAAAGCACGTAGATATTGATACTTTCTCCGTTGGTTTTGAGCTTTCAAAGGAAGAGCAAGCAGATAAATTTAATGCTGATTTCTTTCTAGCCAAAAGAACCGCGAAGCATTATGGCACAAAGCATCACGAAATACTTCTCTCACCGAGCGATGTAGTTGAGCTTTTTGGAGAGAGCGTATGGCACTCTGATGAGCCGATAGCAAACCCAACAGCACTTGCGCGGTTAAAGATAGCTCGTTTTGCAAAAGAAAATGTTGATGTGGTGCTGGCGGGCGACGGAGGGGATGAGTTGTTTGGTGGCTATGATAGGTATCGCCTAAGTCACGCGGCCGATTTGTGGCAGAAATATACACCCGGAATTATACGGAGCCTGCTCTCAGTAAATGAACGCCTTCGTAAACTAAATACCCCTCCTGGAGTTTCTAGATACGGACTCTTTATGTTTCAGAAGAACCCAGTTCTTAAGGAAGTGCTAAAAGATGAATATATAAATACCACCACGGCAAATTATTTTGAGGAAAGATACTTCAAAGCGAGTCAAGACGATTCGTTTACCCACAATTTTCTTTTTGCAGACAGAAAGTCGTGGCTCGTGGATGAGTCGCTTATTCTCTCAGACAAGATGTCCATGGCAAGTGGTATTGAGATGAGAGTGCCGTTTCTTGACCCAGAAGTTATTCAGTTTTCTCAGTCAGTACCAGAACATCTGAAGGTAAGTTCTTTTGATACCAAAATACTTCTTAAAGAGGCTTATCGGAGTAGTCTCCCGGAATATCTATTTAAAGAGCCTAAGAGGGGCTGGTTCTCTCCGAGTGCAAAGTGGCTTCGTAATGAAGACGTGTACGAGTTTGCAAAAGAAGTACTTTCTTCGGGGTATTACAAAGAGACAGAAAATATCTTTAAGTGGGAAGGAGTTCAGTCCATGCTCGAAGATCACCGCGCTAGAAAAAGATATAACTTAAGTATTCTATGGGCTCTTATGGTATTTCAGGTTTGGGCGAGACGATTTGATGTTTCCGGTTAGCGATTTGAGGATTTAATAGTAGGATATGGATTTAATATGAAAAAAATAAAGGTTCTTGCAATATACAGAGGTGACATATTGGCAAATCGAGGAACACCAATACGAGTACGTTCACTGCTTTCTCGGGTAGAGGATGATGAAAGAATTGATCTTACTGTTGCTTCTTGGAGCGAGGATGAGGGTTGTTTTGATAATCATATGAGACTTACCAACAACCATTTAGATGATTTAAAACAGCTCCTATCTTACGTAAGAAAAAATAAAGTGGATGTCACTATAGGGCACACTATTTCTGCGTCTTATTATTTACTTCCAATAAAGTTCTTTACGGGCTCCAGAATTTTTCTTGAAATGCACGGTTTTATAGAAGAAGAAGCTCGAGAGTATAACAGTATCAGCTGGTTTGCATATATTCGGATGAAGGTATGGAACGCAATATTTTTCTTTTTTCTCGATTTTGCGGTTACGTGCAGTAAGTCAATTACCGATATTATTAAGAAGTACAACAGAAAAGTGGTAAGTCTTTGTGGCGGAGTAGATATTTCGCTCTTTAATCCGGATGCAAAAAGTAGCGGATTACTTAAACGAGATGACAAAATAGTAATTGGCTACATTGGGGACGCTATGAAGTGGCAAGGGCTTCCGTTTTTGGTCAACTCTTACAAAAAACTTTTAGAAAAAGATAAAGATTTTCGTCTAGCCATTCTGACTAGTGAGAGAAACAAGATAGAAGAGAGTGAAGGGATAGAGCTTTTTGATGCAGTTCCTCACGCCGAGGTTCCCGGTTTTATGATTGATTGCGATATATTAGTTATTCCAAGACCTCTTACCAGGGTTACCAAGATCTCGTATCCTTCGAAACTAACTGAATACCTTGCTATGGGAAAAGCAATTGTAGTAAGTAGGATGGGGGATGCAGACCAGGCCATCGAGCATGGCGTTAATGGAATGCTCTATATTCCAGAAAGTGAGTCTGAATTTTTAGAGACGTTGTTGCGTCTAAAGGATAAAAAGACTAGAGTGAGCCTTGGTGAGAATGCTTACAATACAGCGAAAAATATGTCTTGGGAGCGCCTTTCGAAACGTTTTGCAGATTACATAGTTGAATCTGTAAAGTAGGAAAAATGAAAAAATTACTAATAACAGGAGGAACTGGATCATTTGGCAATGCGGTTCTTCGTCGTTTTTTTAAAGACAAGTCAATTTCAGATATAACTATATTCAGTCGTGATGAATTGAAACAGCATGAGATGAGGCATCAGTTTAGCGATCCTCGAGTTCGTTTTATTGTAGGAGATGTTCGAGATCGAGACGCGGTCAAGGCAGCTGCAAAAGGAGTTGACTACATATTTCATGCAGCAGCACTAAAACATGTTCCAACAGGAGAGTATTTCCCAATGGAGCTTGTTCGCACTAATGTGCTTGGAACAGATAATGTTTTAACTGCCGCAGAAGAGAGTGGTGTCAAAAAAGTAGTAGTATTAAGCACTGACAAGGCAGCGTACCCGATTAACGCTATGGGTATGACTAAAGCACTTGCTGAAAAACTGATTGCTTCCCGAGCAAGGGATGCGAAAAATACCACATTTTGTGCAGTGCGTTATGGAAATGTGATGGCATCTCGCGGTTCGGTAATACCTCTTTTTGTAGATCAGATAAAAAAAGGGAAGTCGGTAACAGTAACCGACCCAAATATGACAAGGTTTTTAATATCTCTTGATGATTCACTTGATCTGGTTGAGCTTGCGATAAAAAAAGGAAAGCCAGGCAACCTTTTCATAAAGAAAGCCCCTGCGGCAACGATGTCAGATTTAGCTCAAGCTCTCGTAAATATATTTGGTGCGAAAAATAAAGTAAAAGTCATTGGTACTCGTGCTGGGGAGAAGATTCATGAGACACTAGCAACAGCTTTTGAGCTCGCGACCTCTGAAGATCTTGGAGATTATTACCGAATTCAGGAGTCTGCGGCATTCGGCTATAGTCAGTTTTATAAAAAAGGTGCGGTGAATAAGGTAGATAACGACTATACCTCAGAGACTACAGAGCGTTTAACGGTTCCCAAAATAGAGAAACTATTACGTTCACTTGATTACATAAAAGAGGAGCTAAAGAAGTAATCTACAATACGAGAATATGAAAATTCTCTACATAGCAAATGCACGCATACCAACAGAGCGTGCGCACGGAGTACAAATTATGAAAATGTGTGAGGCATTTTCACAACTCGGCCATTATGTGGGACTCCTTGTTCCCCTTAGATTTAACCACATAAAAAAGGATCCATTTAGTTATTACTCAATAGACAAAATCTTTGGGATTTCAAGGATATTTTCCATAGATTTGGTGAAATTTGGCAGAGTTGGCTTTCTTATTCAAGCACTCTCTTTTTCTATTAGTGTATTTTTTTACGCCTTATTTAAGAAGGTCGATATATATTACGGAAGAGATGAAATACCGCTTTCTTTTGTAAGTATCTTAAGGAGAGATGTTATATGGGAGGCTCATATGCCTCGCTATAATCTATTTTCCAGATTTATTATAAAGCGTTCAAAAATTTTAGTAGTAATATCAGATGGACTAAAGGATTTTTTTGTAAAAAAAGGTGTGCCAGAGAAAAAAATACTTGTAGCTCGTGATGGTGTAGATTTAGAAATTTTCAATTCCCTGCCTGAAAAAAATGAATGCAGAGAGCGACTATCGTTAAAGGACGATGAGAAAATAGTCCTTTACGCGGGTCATTTATATGACTGGAAGGGTGTAGACATTCTTGCTGAAGCCGCCAAAGGGCTTCATGACTACACGGTCTATTTTGTAGGAGGTACGGATAAAGATATAAAAGCATTTAGAGAAAAATATACAGAAGTAGCCAATATAAAGACTATCGGCCACAGGGAGCCAAAAGAGATACCTCTCTGGCTTAAATCTGCAGATGTTTTGATTCTTCCAAACTCCGGAAAGAGTGAAATCTCAAGGTATTATACTTCTCCTTTAAAACTCTTTGAGTATATGGCTTCAGGAGTTCCGATAGTTGCATCAAACTTATCCTCAATTAGAGAAGTTTTAAATGAAGATAATGCGACATTGATTGAACCAGATAATAAGGAAGCTTTATCATCCGGAATAAAGGCGGTTTTCGAGAAAATGGATTTGTCTAAAAACCGATCCCAAAATGCTTTATTTGATGTTAAAGAGTGCGCGTGGTTAAAGCGTGCGGAAAGAATTTTAAACAGTTAATTATGAAAACTGTATTTATTATAATAACTAGAGGCTCTCTTGTAATGAATTTCTTTTTTTCTGGAGTGGCGAAGAAACTTCTTAACACCGGTGTTAAACTTATAGTCCTAAGTCCATTCAGCGAAAGAAAAGAGGTTTTTACTCCCTTCCAACATGAAAATCTCTACATTGAACCTCTACATGATTCTCCCCAAACGACACTCTCAAGAATCATGCTTGAGCTTCTGAAGGGTGCAATCTTTAACAAGACAATTCATACAAGGTATATCCACCGTATTACTGCGGCCGATTCTCCGCCTTCAAAACTATGGTACTTACCAAGGATGCTTTTCTTTGCGCCGCTAAGACTTTTACCAGGTTTCAAGAACCTCATTCGTTTCTTTGATTTTCATCTACAACCACAGAGAGAAAATGATTACCTATTTGAAAAATATAAGCCGGATCTTGTATTTAGCACTACCCCAAACGGCGTTAGTGATGTCGGAGTTCTGAAGGGAGCGAAACGTCACGGAGTAAAGACAATTGCTATGCCAAAGAGTTGGGATACACTTTCAAAGTTTCTCTTTAATACAAAAACAGACCGTCTTTTAGTCTGGAGTTCGTTTTCAAAGGAACAAGCGCTTAGGTATCAGGGATATAAGGACAGCGAAGTTTCTGTTACTGGTGCTCCTCAGTTTGATTACTATGCGCACAAGGAGAAGATTATGGAGCGGGAGGAGTTTTTCAAGAAAAATGGCCTTGATCCAAAGAAGAGACTGATATTGTACGGTTCAACTGGAAGTAATTTGTGTTATGAATCACGCTACGCTGATTTAATAAAGAAATATATTGACGAGGAATATCTTGGTAAAGCTCAGGTGTTAATCCGTCCGCATATTGCATATCTTGGAGATGGTGAGCAGTTTAAACAGCTCAACAAGTACCCTGACTTTGTAGTTGATAAGCAGGAAAAGCAGGACTCGCGGTTTAAGGATAACTGGGATATTTCAGAGGAATACCTGTCTCATCTCTTTAATTCACTTTCACACGCCGATGTCTGTGTGAATGTTGCGTCTACTCTCACCATTGATGCGACGATGTGTGGTACGCCGGTTATAAACATAAACTTTGATTTTCCAGATATAAAGAAAGACATGTCTGTTAAGAGACTCTATAAGTCTGATTATGTAGATGAGATTACAAGCTTTGGCGCTACTTGGGTAGTAAAGAGTGAGGAAGAGTACCTGAATGCATTAAAAGAGGTAGTTGTGGAAGGAAAGAGAAAAGATGAAGAGATGAAGAAACTTATTAAGCATTTTGCTTGCGCAAATGACGGGAGGGCAGCAGAGAGGATAGCTAATGCGACATTGAATATGCTAAAAAACTAGTATGAGCGATTTCGACACATTTAAAGACAGGATGGTTGTTATAACGGGTTTTTCAAAGTCTGGGACCACCCTATTACAATCACTTCTCGATTATCATCCAGAATTAGTGGTCTATCCGGAGGAATTTAAGTACTTCAAAAGGGTTTTTATACAAGGGTACTGCTCGCTTGAAGAGGGCAAGGAGGAAGTAATGAAGCTTCCCGATCAATTCACCCTTGGTCAGAGCGGCGGCGCGGCAGCAGAGAGGAAGCGCGACTATTCTGATCTTGATCTAAAGTTTTTCAAGAAACGACTAGAAGAATTAGTGGGAAAAGCCAAGACGCATAAAGAAGTGTTTCTTGCATATATTGAAGCTTTCTACGAGACTCTTAGGAAGTCAGATCGTTTTCCAAAAGGAGTAAAAAAAGCTTGGGTTATCAAAAGACCAAGCGACTACTACCTATTTCACCGCTACAAGGAGTGGTTTAATCCGGATAATGTTATATGGATCCATCTCAGAAGAGACCCATATGATAATTTTGGAAGTATTCACTTAAGTAAGACCATAAATCGCTCAGGGAAGTGGACACCGAGACACTTTGCCCCCGACTGGCTTTTATCAGAGCTTTTCTCCAGGAAGCTTAAGAAAGAATTTAAAAATTTTCACATTGTTAACTACGAAGATTTAGCAGGTCAGCCTGAGGAGACGATGAGAAGGATCGCAGGTGTTATTGGGATTGATTTTAATGAATCACTACTTCAGCCGACACTAAATGGACATCAGTGGGATGGAAACTCGGCTCACGGCACAGTTTTTGTTGGTGTATCGAATGATTCTGTTGGTAAAGCTTCTAGGAGGCTTGCAGATGAGGTGAGACTTCTCGCGAAAAAGGAACTAAGGAGTTTCAGAAATAAAGTTGTCGCTTGGTGGAGGTATTTAAGGATGATGTTCCACCGGCATTTTCCCGGGAAGAGGAATAAATTTTATTAATTGCAGAGCATTAGAGTTTGTGTAGAATAGGGAACCATGAAATTAAAAACCGCTAGAGGTTATTCAATAAAAAAGCTTAGAAAGATTTGCCAGAGTACTGCTCCAAATCCTGCAAGAGAAAGCAAGGTAGGGCTTTTCACAAGAATCTTTTCCATATACTTCACGAAGTTGTTTCTATATACGCCACTTACCCCTAATCAGATTACGGTAATAGGGATGTCCACATACTTTGTGGGTATCGGTTTTTTATTTTTTAACGAGCCAATTTATAACGCTATAGCTGTATTTCTTGTATTTATGTCGATTGTTTTTGATGGCTGTGATGGTGAAGTGGCTCGTTTCCGAGAAAGCAGTAGCGCAGTTGGAAACCTCTACGCTGAGCCAGTGAGTCACGACATACAGTACGGAGTATCTTTCTTTTTGGTTGGTATTGCAGTGTATTTAGGAAGTGGTGATGTGGTTCATATAATCCTTGGTGCCGTCGCAGGTATCAGCAAACTTTTATTCAGGCTCCTTGAGATAAGGACTTGGTATTTGACTCAAAGTGTAAAAATAAAGGAGGAGGAAATAGAGAAGCTAAAGCAGGAATACGAGGATCTGCCGGCTTACAAGAGGCTTGTCTATTGGACTAAACAGAATTTGTTCACTCAAAACGGGATTCTTCTCGTTCTCTTTCTTGTCACAATAGTAAATCGTGTTGATCTACTTTTGTGGTTCTTTGGTGTAGGGAACTTAATCTTTTGGATACTTCTGTTTGGTAAAAAAACCTACGAGCTTTCAAAGAATCCTCCAGGGTAAATTTGTACAAAAATTAGTTGAGCTTTTGATGGGGTTCTTGACCTACTATATTTTTAATGGTAAAAATTGCTGAGAATCTTAACCGAAACCTGCGCATGCGAGCGCCAGTTACGAAGGGAAATGGCTATGAAGAGGCAACTAAGAGTAGGAATTGTCGGGACAGGAAAGATGGCGAAAATCCGTGCCGAAGTCATGTCCGGGATAGAGGATGTAACAATGATTGCCGTCGCTCACGGTAGTCCCGAAGCAGACAGAACCATGCGCCTGGTCGCTTTTGCACGGCAACATGGAATCTCGGATCTGGACAAGTGGAGTATAGGCGACCTTGAGGACGCCGGGCTAGACGCTCTGGTGGTCTGCTCCACAGCTGAGACCCACTGCGATATCATCGAGGAGGCGGCAAAAGCCGGAGTCCCGTACATTTTCTGCGAGAAGCCCTTTGGGGTGGCAATTCCAGAGATCGATCGTGCGCTCATTGCGCTTGATGCACACGATGCAAAGCTCCAGGTCGGCTTCAATCGTCGGTTTGATCCGCATTTCCTCGAACTACACGAAAAGGTTCGTGGAGCTGTTCGGCATCTCGAGATTGTGAGTCTTGACCCGGCGCCGCCATCGCTCGAAAACCTCACTCAGGATCGCGCTCTGATCAGTGAGACCATGGTGCATGATTTTGATACCGCATTGTGGTTTCTTGGTGACGGAGTGGACTGCATCTCTGTCCGGGAATCCTGCAAGAATCAGGATCTCAAAAGGGCGGAGCTGTATCAGATTGATGCGGCGGTGGCGCTTCTGGGTTTTGAAGACGGTGAGACCTGTACTATCAGGAATCATTGGGGGTCTCCAACCGGGTATCGGCAGGAGATTCGCATCTGTGACTCAAACTACGAGGTGTGGGTCACGAATTCCTCGGACAACGGAACAAGTTGGCTGGTTGGAGTTTGTCGTATGCAGTCCGCAGCCCTTCATAAAGGGTTTCAGGATCGGTATGCGGAATCATACGTTCTGGAGATTCTGGCCTTCCTCAGAAGTGTTCGGGAAGGAGGAGAGATCTCTTCGGGGACTGCCGAACAGGCTCGTCAGGTAGCGGTTCTTGTGGATTGCGCACGTGAGTCAGCGTACCTGCATGGCAAGAGTTTCAACCCTCTTGTACAGAACCATGTTGCAGCATGAGCTATTCAGGGGCGGCACGGATGCATCCGTGCCGCCCTATCTTTTTCAATATTCAAAAATAATGATATAGCTTAATTATATGCAAGGAATAATATTGGCAGCGGGATCCGGCACTAGACTAGATCATTTAACTAAAGAGGCACCCAAAGCGCTTATTAGGGTTGGGGAAAGGACGCTTGTTGACTACGCAATTGCCTTTTTAAATGCGGTTGGTATTGAGGATATTGTGGTTGTTGGAGGAGTGCATTTTGAACAGATTAGAGAGTGTGTGGAGTCATTAGGTAAAGGAATCCGGATAGTAGAGAACAAAGAGTATAAGAAAGAGTCACTTAGTAGTCTTCAAACAGCGTTACCTCATGTCTCCGGATCATTTCTGCAGATTGATGTGGATTTTATATACACATGGGATATTGCAGAGAAAGTTAAGGCGCAACTTAAAGGAAAGGGAATTAAAGCAATTTGTACATCTGACAAAAGAGCAATACCGGAGGACATGGTCAAGGTGAGTGTTGATGGAGATTTAAAAGTTACAGATATGGAGAAAGACCTCCCAGAATTTAGCTATGGCTATATTGGGATGTTTTATTGCGAGAAGAAGTCTTTGCCACTTTTACGTGAGCAGACAGAAAAGATACTTGAGGATGCTGGGGAGAGTGGCGCAAAGATGTGGAAAGCGCTCACAACAGTAGCTGAGAGGACTGGAGAGGTTCATGTGGGGGATATAGGAGACTTTGATGCAGTTGAGGTTGATACTCCAAAAGAGCGGCAAGAAGCAGAGAAATTTATAAAACGAAATCAGAAGAGTGTCAATCGCTATTTTGTGGTGTAGTTTGTTACCATCTGTATGAGCAAATAATCATATTAGACGATGACACAAAAAGTTGATACTGCGGTGGTTCTAGCTGCCGGAAAAGGGAAAAGGCTTGACGTATTTGAGACACCAAAACCTCTATTAAAAATTGGTGGCAAATCTCTCATTGTTCACACTCTTGATAATCTCAAAAAGGCGGGAATCAAGAATGTCTTTATTGTTATACGAAAGGGGGATTTTGTACAAAAGAGGGAGTTGATAGACTATCCCTTAAATATAGAATTTATAGAACAAACTTCTGGAAGACGAGGAATGCTTGACTCCATGCTTTCTCTTGAAGGGAAAATAGACAAACCTTTTTATGTAACGGTATCAGACCTTATTCTTTCTCATAATCCATACAAGATGTTTGTGGACTGCGGGGTAGCTGGTAGCGCTGACACAGGCGCTCTAGTCTGTTTTGATAGCAGACAAAATAAAGAATCTGGTGCAAATACGAAAGTTTTAGCCAGGGACGGTGTTATAAGGGAGATAAGTTCACGACTACCTTCGTATAACGCACTTGATCTTGGGATTTATTATTTCTCACCAAAGGCGCACAAGAGTATATGTGCGCTAGCTAAGAAAGATAAAACCATCAGCTCTGTCCCCCAGTTTTTTGTTGTTTACAGTCAGAAGGAGAAGATACGTTCTGTCGAGTATTCTGGGGATGCCTGGTTTGATGTAAATATTCCAAAAACTTTTATTCGCGCAGAGCTATATTTAGGGGAAGAAAACAGCGCAGAGTCAGGTGAAAGCAAAAAAGAGCGCACTAGCCTTAAGAATTTACCCAAGACTGTGCTACTTCATAACAAAAAGGAGACCGTTACAGACATCACTGTTAAAAGAAATATACTAGAGCGTCTTGATGAATATGAGGTTATACCCTCAGAGTCATACAATTCTCCTCACCATATAATAGTAGACGAAAGCATAGATTCGTTTTTGGGAAAGCCAATCTTGGATAAACTACTTTCTCTTGGGTATAAGGTTTATAAGCACACAGTAAAAGCAGGTGAAAATGCAAAAAGTATAAATAGCTACGTCAAACTATCAGAGGAAATTCTGAACAAGGGAATTGATAAGAAATCAACAATAATTTCAATAGGAGGAGGTTCTGTAAAAGACATGGGGGGCTTTCTTGCTTCGACACTCTATAGGGGTATTGGCTTTATAAGCATACCAACAACCATCCTCTCGCAGGCTGATGCCGCAATCGCTCTTAAGCAGGGAGTAAACGGAGGCGATGGAAAAAATCTTATAGGTTCTTGGTATGCTCCCCTTAAAATAATTGTTGATCCAGCCACAATACTTAAGCTTGATGAGAGGTGGGTAAGCGACGGGCTTGCTGAGTGTATAAAACAAGGATTTGCCTACGACAAGAAGCTATACAATTTACTCAAAGGCTATAAGGGTGACATGAAAGACCTCGATTTTCTTGAAAGTGTGCTTAAGCTAGCGATTGAGGATAAGGTAAGGACCATAGAGGAGGACCTTCATGAAGATAAAATAGCTCTGGTCAACCAATATGGGCATGAGTTTGGCCACGCCGTTGAACACCTTTCTGGGTATGCGTATGGACACGGCGAGTCTGTGGCCATAGGTATGAGAGTGTCAGCGGAGCTCTCTTACATTTTGGGAATATGCGATCGTGGTGTGGTTGATGCACACATTGAGCTTCTTGAGAAATACAATCTACCCCATCAGGTGCCTAAAGTTATTAGCCCAGAGGATATATTAAATTCTCTTAAGTACAATAAAAAGTACTACAGTGGAGAGCCGCGCTTTGTTCTTGTCGACAAGATAGGGTCAGTCTGGAGAGACAAGACATACTACACAGTTAATTGCAGGGACGAATTCATAAAGCAAGCCGTCGAGGCGAGTTACAACTAATTATGAATGAAGAGGATTCTATAAAGGCTTACTTAGCTTCAAATTATTTGGTGCAACCGGATAAGGTTTCCTACATCAATGAAGGGGTAACCAACACCAACTATTTAGTCGAAACCTCGGACGGTAAATACCTATTTAAAATTTACAATTTTAAGAGTGAGGATCAGGTGCAGTTTGAAGTTAATGTACTCGAAGAGCTTAGGAGGCACGATTTTCCGTCCCCAAAAGTTATAAGTAGAAAAGACAAATTAAATATCGGAGTGTACAAGAAAAAGCCGAGCTTACTTTATGTCTATATTGACGGTGGTGTTAATAAAGACTGGGATGGATTCATGATAAAGAAGGTGGGAAAATATATGGGCAAGAAACACTCTTTACTTAAAGATTTTCCTGACCGCTCAAAGAGTCACACTTTCGATATAGATGAGACTAAAAAACTTGTTAGGGAAGGAAGGAGTCGTTTTGCTGAAGCAAGTTTTCCAGAGTATGAGAGCCTTCTGTCTTTTGTAGAGAAGAATCTAACCGGTCTTTCTTTGTCTAATGATCTACCTAAAGGAGTTACACATCACGATATTAAACACGAGAATGTGATTCTAAACGACAAAGAAATTGCTGGGATTATTGATTTTGATCTTTCTTATTATGGTGTTCTGATAAATGATATAGCGACCACAATCATATGGGAGTGCTTTGATGGCGACGAGATGAATATGGAGAAAGCGCAGTCATTCATTGATGGATATGAGGAAGAAAGGCCGTTGACTTCTGTCGAAAAAGATAATCTTTGTGAGACAATACATTTTCGGCTAGTCAGAGAGGTGTTCAGCAGCCCCTTTGATGTGCTTCCAAACTATATTGAAATAACAAAGCCTCGTTCAGATGAATTTAGGAGGCGCGCAGAGAGATTTCAGGACGCAAAAGCCAACATAAGATTTTCTTTCAAAGGAGACTAATGAAAAAATCCAGCTCAAACACATGCACAATATGTAGCTCATATAAAAACTCCCCTCTATATAGTGGAGAAGGAGTCGAGTTTGTCATGTGTGACAATTGCACACTGATTTCACTTTACCCAAGACCTACAGAGGAAGAGTATGAGAAATTCTATAAAGATGAGTATCAAAAGCATCGTCACGATATAAATACATATGAGCAGGCAGTAAGGATAAGAGAACAGAAGGGTCTTAAGGGAAAAAAATCGTACATTGAGGAATTGGGCGAATTCTTGAGAGAAGGTATTAGTGTATTTGATATAGGTTGTGGATGGGGCACTTTTCTAAAACTTCTTAAGGACTCAAAAGGCTTTAATGTAGAGGGGATTGAGCCTGGAGCTATGCAGGCAAGGGTTGCAAGAGACTATTACGGACTTAAGGTTGCTAGAGAGACCTTGTCCGACTATGTAGAAAGAAATTCCGGCAATAGATTTGATTTAGTATCAATGATTCACGTGCTCGAACATTTTGTGGATCCTGGTAAAGTGCTAGACGATGCAAAGAGCATCCTCAAATCAGACGGAGTGCTTTTTGTCGCAGTTCCAAACACCCCAAGACCAAATGAGCCGCTTGATCGTTTTTTCCATTTTGAGCATTGTTACTATTTCACACCTCTTACTCTAAACAAGCTCCTCAAAAAGCACGGACTCAAAATAATTTCACTGACCTCTACAAAAGACGAGTTGCGTGTATCTGCGGTCTTTAAGGAAGACTCAAGGCGGGAGATAGACACTTCGAACTTAAGTAAACTTTACAGCGAGAGAGAGGTGCGTTCCTCTTTAAATAAGCAAGTGCGGAAGTATAGGATACTCAGGTTTCTTAAAAGTGTTGCTCGAACTATTTTGCCCTGGAGATTGTTTCAGGTATTGAGAGGATGGATTATTAGCATTCTTAAGAGGCTTAGTGTAATTGATATTTAAAGGACTATTTGTATGAAAAACCCACACCATTTGACTGTATCGATTCCTAACTCTACTAAGACATTGGGGGGCGATCGTGTATTTGTTATTGCTGAGATTGGAAAAAATTTCATACAGAGCAAAGAGGATAAATCGGTAGAAGAGTACCTTAAAAACGCAAAAGCTTTGGTTGATGCGGCAGTAAGCGCTGGTGTTGATGCGGTTAAGTTCCAGACTCATGAGGTGGAAGATGAGGTCTTGGAAATAGATTTCACTTCTCCTCATTTTAATAGTTCTGATAGATATTCATGGGTTACAAGGAATATGAACGCAACCCCTCTTGATGATTTTTGGAGGCCAATCAAGAAGTATTGTGATGAGAAAAACGTAATGTTTTTCTCAACTCCAATGAGCAGATTAGCCGCAAAGAAACTTGAGAAGGTTGGAGATATAAATCTGTGGAAAGTTGGTTCTGGTGATGTACAGGATTACGTTTTGTTAGACCACATTATTGATTCGAAAAAACCAGTGATTATTTCTACAGGCATGGTAAGCCTTGATGAGCTTGATGAGATCGTTACTTACATTGACGGCCGTATTCCTCTTATAATTTTGTATTGCATAAGCCAATATCCGTGTCCCCCTGAGATGTTTAACCTCTCCACTATCGAGTATTTGCGGGAAAAGTACCCCGATCTCATTATTGGCTTCTCTGACCACTCGGTTGATGGGTTTGAAGTTGATCTAGCTGCAATAAAAATGGGGGCTCGTGTGGTTGAAAAGCACTTTAGTTTCGACAGGAATCTGTGGGGCTCTGATCACAAAGCATCAATTTTACCTCTCGAGATGAAGGAAATGGTGGAAGCTATACGAAATGAAGATTTTAAGAAAGTAGATGTTTCTCCTTATTACGGCAGAAAGGAAAAAGAGTTTGAAGGAGTTAAAAATATACACAGACCCTACTTCAATAAGGCTCTGATGGCTGGGTGTGACATTGATAAAGGGACTGTTGTTACAGAGGATATGGTTTATGCCATGCGTCCAGTGGTGCTTGCTGGGGGACTTCCTGCAAATTGTCTTAAAAATATAGTTGGAAAAAAGACCCTAGTTTGCCTTAAAAAATATGACCCATTTACTGAGAAAGTAGCTTCCTAATTATATGAAAAAATCAAAACCAAAAAAAAGACGTAGAGTTTGTTTTGTAATAACATCTGATATTCATTACACACGGAATAAACTAATTCTTTTTGAGCTTAAAAAAAGAAAAGACATAGAGCTTAAAATAGTTGTTGGTGGGTCTGCTCTTTCGTCTCGCCATAGCAGTATTGAAGGAGTTGAAGAGAAGCTTAAGAAAGATGGACTTGATATAGATGAGAGAGTAACAATACTTGTTGAGGGAGGTAATCTTATAGCGTCTGCAAAAACAGCGGGCCTCGGCGTTCTTGAATTTGCCACTGTATTTGAAAAAATTGAGCCTGATGTAATTTTACTTAGAGGCGATAGGTATGAAGTGCTTTCCGCGGCCATAGCTGCTGTTCATTTAAATATCCCTATAGCTCACATTGAAGGAGGTGATGTGAGTGGTACTGTTGATGAAAGTATAAGACACGCCATTACAAAGCTTTCTCACATACATTTCACTACTAACGATGAGTCTAGCGAAAGGGTCAAAAGGATGGGGGAGAATCCTTCATATATATTTAATGTTGGTTCTCCAGATGTTGAGTATGTTAAAGAATCTGCAGAGAAGTTTTCAATATCAAACAAAGAACTACTTAATTTTGGCGTTGGTGGGGATATTGATATTAAAAAACCTTATATTCTTGTCTTGTATCATCCTGTTTCAACTGAATATGGGAAAAACAAAGAGCAAACAGAAGCTCTTTCAGAGGCGATTAATAACCTAAAAGTGCAAACGCTTTGGTTTTGGCCAAATACAGACGCCGGTACAGACGAAGTTTCTGGAGTAATGCGAAGGTATCATGAGCAAGTAAAGCCAGAGCATGTTCGCTTTCTAAGATATGTTGCCGAAGATAAGTTTTATGCATTACTTAAAAATTGCGCCTGCCTTTTGGGGAATTCATCGTCCGGTATTAAGGAGAGTTCGTATTTAGGTGTGCCCGTTGTAAATGTTGGGTCAAGACAGAAAGGAAGAATGAGGGGTGGAAATGTTATTGATGTTGAGGTACATAAGAAAGAAAAGATATTAAGTGCAGTTAAGGGTCAGATTAAACAGGGGAAATATAAAGAAGATGAACTTTATTCAAAAAAATCTACTGCAAAGAATATAGCTAAAATACTTGCAACTTCGGAGCTTTATACTCAGAAATCTTTTCACTAAAAATTATGAAAAACGTACTGTGTGTAATAACTGCTCGGGGAGGATCCAAAGGGATTCCTGGTAAAAACATCAAAGAACTAGGAGGAAAGCCTTTGATAGCTTATTCAATTGAGCAGGCAAAAGAAAATGACCTCATAACTAGAAGTATCGTATCAACTGACAGTGAAGAAATTGCAGAGGTGGCACGAAAATATGGCGGTGAGGTTCCGTTTATGCGCCCGAAGGAGTTGGCTAAAGACGACACACCTCATTTACCTGTAATGAAGCACGCCGTAGAAGAGATGGAGAAAATAGACGGCATTGTCTATGACTACGTACTTATCTTTCAGCCCACCTCTCCTTTTAGGAGAAGAGAGGATATAGACGGATCAATAAATAAACTTATTGAAACAGGTCTTGATAGTTTAATAACGGTTTGTGAAGTTGATACAAATAAGCATCCGGTTAAAATGCGGGTTTTTGATGGGGAAAAGCTCAAACCAATATGCGAGCATTTTGAAATTAAAGAAGGTACGAGAAGACAGGATTTTCCGCCGATATACAAGAGGAATAGCGCAATATTTGCTATGAAAAGAGATACCTATATGAAGAAAAATAGTTTAATGGGTGACTCAACCGCAGGATACGTTATGCCAATTGAGCTTTCTTGCGACATTGATGAACTTCCCGATTTTAAGCAGGCAGAGTTTATGCTCGAGGACCTTAGGGATAAGGGATACGACTTCTAATATGAATATTAATAAAGAGAGGCTGAAGGATGTATATTATGACGGCGTTCCAAACGCTAGACGGATTAATCCAATCTACCGATCTATTTTCGAATTTCTCTACATTGCCCATAAGGTAGCAAAGCCAGACTCAAAGGTTCTTAATATTTACGCTTCACAAGACTTTTCTGGAAAGCGCGAGGAAATCTACAGAACTCACTTTTTCAATCACGCAGATTATTACGGTGTTGATTTTTGGCATGACAAATTTATTCCTGAGGGAAAAATAGAAAAAGATGTAGAGGATCAAAAAAGATACGTTATGCCGTATGAGGACAACACGTTTGATGTGGTCTTAACAACAAAAGTAATAATGGAGCATGTGAGTGAGCCCAGAGAGGTTGTAAAAGAGCTCCATAGAGTCTTAAAACCAGGAGGTGAGATTTTTATAGTAGCTCCTTTGGTCAGACGCCAGCACCAGATTCCACATGACTATTTTCGATTCACAGAATTTGGTATTAGGTATTTACTTGAAAAAGAGGGATTTTCCATTATAGATATAGCTGCGAGCAATGGTTTTATGGCAACCGCGGTTTCCTATGCTTACTTTTTCGAGAGAGGCCTTAATATACCAAAACCAATAGAGAAGATTTTTGATTTTATCCATAAGTGGGTAGTGGAACCTATTGGTTATGGTCTAGACCGCCTTGATAACGGATATGGAAGAGATTTTACAAGATATTTTTTGGTTAGGGCCAGAAAATAATCTCTTTATGCAATTTTATGATTTTTGTTAATAAACTATTTAGCAGGTATGTAGAAATATTTCAACTAGCCTGGAAGGGTTTTGACGCATACCGTTATCAGATACTTTTGCTTGCATCTCTTGGTTTTGTAGGAGGACTCTTGGAGAGTATAGGTATTAATGCTGTTATTCCACTTCTTTCTTTTATTATTGGCACAGGTCCTACTGCGGATTTAGACTTTATATCTGAAGCGATACGCTCCGTATTTTTATTTTTACATATACCATTTAAGTTTAGATACTTGTTGGTATTTATCATTCTCCTATTTATTTTAAAGGCGGTTGTTACTTTTGTAATTACATACATTACTGTAAAAATAACCGCAAACTATGAGAGTGAGGTTAGAAGCAAGTTATTTAGGGAGACTCTAAAAGCCAAATGGGGCTACCTTGTTTCTCAAAAATTAGGACACCTTGAGACCATCTTGATGACAAACGTAAAATCAAGTTCAGAGATGCTTGAGCGCGTTAGTCAGATGCTCGTACTGTTTTCAGGACTTCTTGTTTATATGTTGGTTGCGATAAATATTTCTCCAAAAATAACTATATTTGCACTTCTGCTCGGCGGGGTTTTATTTTTTGTTCTTAAACCAGTATTGCGCGCGGCTCGCGGAACGGCACACGGTATTTTAAATGCAACAAAAGAAGTGGCGCACTATGTTAACGAAAATGTTGTTGGTATTAAAACGGTGAAGACTACGAGCTCTGAAAACCCTGTCTCAGAAATTGGAACTAATCTATTTGAGACACTTCGAGTGCTACGAATAAGGTCTACTCTTCTAAGAAGTATTAATAATGTTTTAGTACAACCTATCAGCCTCATTTTCATTAGCGTTATATTTGCATTTTCATTTAAGACCGAAGGTTTTGTATTCAGCGCATTTATTGCAATTGTTTACCTTATTCAGAGAATATTTACACATTTCCAGACGCTACAGACCAACTTACACAGAATGAACGAATCTGCCCCCTACCTTAGGAATGTAGTTGAGTATGAAGAAGAGCTCCGCAAAAACATTGAACCTCGGGTAGGTAAAAGTGGAGGATTTGAGTTTAGGAATACTCTTTCGTTTAGCAATGTTAATTTCTCATATGAAAATAATGGACCAGTTTTAAAAGACATAAGTTTCAAAATAGAGAAGGGAGATATGATTGGAATCATTGGTCCTTCTGGAAGCGGGAAAACAACCGTAGTAGATCTTGTGTTAAGAATGTTTGTGCCCGATAGAGGGGAAATAGAAGTAGATAATAAAAATATTGAAGAAATTGATGTTGATGAATGGAGAAGAAATATTGGCTATGTATCACAAGATATGTTTCTAATAAATGACACGATAGAGAACAATATAAAATTCTATGACGACTCTATTTCTAATGAAGATATAAGAGAGGCGGCAAAAAAAGCACACATATTAGATTTTATTGAAGGAACCGAGAACAAGTTTCAAACTAATATAGGCGAGAGAGGGGTAAGGTTATCCTTTGGCCAGAGACAACGTATTGTTCTTGCAAGAGTACTGGCTCGCAAGCCAGAATTGCTAGTTCTAGACGAGGCAACAAGTGCGCTTGATAATGAATCGGAGGAGCAGATTCAAAAAGCAATTGAGGGTCTTCGTGGGAATATAACGACACTCATTGTCGCCCATAGACTCTCAACAATAGAAAATGCAACAAAATTAATTGTTCTTAAGGACGGGGAAATATTGGAAGAGGGTGATCCCAAAAAACTTATTAAAGATGAAGGTTCTTATTTTTACAAAGTTCACAATATTCGAAAATAAAATAAACACATAGACTTGACATGGTGCGTAAGAAGTGGTACTTTTCTTACAGAATTTTTGCAATCTGAAGAGGGAGTTTGAACGGTGAAAAAGACTATTATGATGGTCGCGGGCGACCCTGGGCCTTCAGGACTTTTTGAAGTATTGGCAGATGAATTGACTAGACTGGGTCATGTGGTCAATCTTCTTGTTCGCAAAGATCTACCCGACGTAGTTTCTGGTAAGCATATCGACTCTATAAAAACATCCAATGCCCTTTTAGTTGGGATGTCCTCAACCAGTGAGGTAGCGGCAAGCGAGATCGCGTGTGCTGAACTGGCAATCAGTTATGGAGTGCCGGTGGGTCTTTTACCCGATACATTTGGAGTGATCAGCCGACAGGGTTTTGAGGAAGTTGGGAGAAAGGCTAGTTTTGCCTGTGTTCTCAACGAAGACGAAAAATACCACGATAGGTCGGTAGTTAAGCCTGAAATTTCTTACGTTACAGGGGATCCGAGATGGGACATCTATTTTGCGCCTCCTCGGCTTACTAGAGAAGAAGTTTTTGGCCGACTGGGAGTGGGTCTTGATCGTGAACTTGTTCTTTTCGCAGGATCAAAATTCTCAATAATGACTGCGGGACCATTAATGATCGGACTTACTGCGATCCATGGTCTTGACCCGTCAGCAGCGCGTATACATGCGGTTCTGGGGCTACACCCAGCAGATGAATGCACCGCAGGTGAATATGAACCCCAGGTCACAAACCTATTCAGGAATTCGCCGGTCAGTTTTTCTATCTTACCTGATGAATTAAAGACCGACGAGATGCTTCCACATGCCGTGCTTGTAATTGGCACGTCGTCGTCTACGACCATTCACACAGCGTGTAGGCGTAAACCCGGCTTATGGCCGGGTGGCAATCCTTGGGAAATGGAGCTTTATGCAAGTATCCGCACCTTTGCTTGGCCCCCTTGTGATCAAGGAGCTTTTCTACGTCGGAAAGGTCTCACCCCCGAGCTTCTTGGGGAACTACTTGATCCCGATTCCAAAGTCCGTAAAGATATGCTTTTGGCGCAAGAGAAGATGTTCCCGAAGCCGGAAGGAAGCGAAACTGCAGTCTCTGAAATGACGAGGGTCATCCTGGCGCACGCCAAGTGAAGTTCAGGTTTCGGAAGGCCCAAACGGCGAGGACTACGTCCTCGCCGTTTCCTTATGAAATATAGTTAGTTATAGGGTTATAATATACGTTCAGTATTTAAATATATGGAAAATAAGATACTAATTTCTGCTCCCTACATGTACAGGGAAATGGAAAAGATAAAGGAAATGCTCAAGGACTACCCTTTTGATGTGGATTGGATTCATGTTGAAGAGAGGCTTGAAGAGGAAGATTTACTCCCGGTAATTCATAAATATCAGGGAATTCTTTGTGGTGACGATAGAATTACAAAGAAAGTTATTGATAAAGCAGAAAAGCTCAAAGCTATTGTTAAGTGGGGGACAGGGATTGATTCAATAGACAAGGAGTATGCGGAAACAAAAGGTATTACTGTATTTAGAACTCCAGGAGCATTCACCGAGCCCGTATCAGATACAACCATTGCAATGATGCTAAACGAGGTACGTGGGCTTGTTAGAAATGATCGAGTGGTAAAAAGTGGAGAGTGGGAAAAACCCCAAAGCTACATGTTAAGGGAGAAAGTAATCGGAATAATTGGCTTTGGTGACATTGGCAAGGAGGTTACGAGAAAACTCAAGGCCTTCGGTCCGAAGGTACTAGTAAACGATATAAAAGAGATGGATCCCAAAATATTTAATGATTTGGATGTTGAACACACTTCAAAAGATGAGATTTATGAAAACTGCGACATTATTACAGTGCATTGTGATCTAAATCCTGAAAGTGAGCATGTTTTAAATAAGGAATCTTTCTCCAAGATGAAAAAGAAGCCGTACGTTATAAACAATGCGAGAGGTCCACTTATAAAAGAAGATGAGCTTGTTGAAGCACTGGAGAGTGGGCAAGTATCTGGGGCGGGACTCGATGTGTTTGAGGATGAGCCTCTACCGGTGGATTCGCCTCTTCGAAAAATGGATAACGTTATCGCGTCTTGTCACAATACAAACAGTAGCCCAATGTGCTGGGATGCAGTACATAAAAATTCACTCAATATGATGGTCGAAGGTCTTGATCTTAAAATGTCTAATTAAAAGCATGGAGGACAAAGACATTGTTGTATATACAGGACCAGAGGACAGCTTTCGTTTTGCTGAGAAGGTGCTTGGCGAGAAATTTAGTGTTGTGCGAGTGGAGCCAACCGAAGACTCTCTTTTTCCCAAGTTTGTGAAATGCGTCGCCTTTCTTGACGCATCAATGAAAGTCCGTATACCAGCCGATCTCATCAATAAAGCGCAAAGTTTAAAACTTGTGGTCACTGCAACAACGGGGGCTGATCATATCGATAAAGACGCTCTTGGAAAGAGGCAGATTCCTCTTCTGACTCTAAAAGGAGAGACAGAGATTCTCAATAGTTTTAGCGGAGCGGCGGAACTGTCATGGCTTTTCCTTATGGCATGTGCGCGAAAATTTCGCGGAGCATTAGATCATGTCCAGGATGGAAAATGGGAGCGAACAGAATTTCCCGGAATCATGCTAGCCAACAAAACTCTAGGAATAATCGGTATTGGTCGTCTTGGATCTTGGATGGCTCGGTATGGACACGCTTTTAAGATGAACGTACAAGCCCACGACCCATTCGCGGAAACTTTTCCAGCCGAAGTTAAAAAAATTGACCTCGACACACTTCTTAAAACATCTGATTTTATCAGTGTTCACGTTCACCTTTCTGACGATACACGCAACCTTTTAAGCGCGGATAAAATAGCGAAAATTAAGAAAGGCGCGTCACTTATTAATACCTCACGAGGGGAGATAGTTGACGAAGAGGCTCTTGTTGAAGCGCTTGAGAGAGGCGATATCGCAGCGGTTGGAGTTGATGTGCTAGCTGGCGAGCCGGAGATTGATAAAAATGTACTGTGGCAGTATTCAAAAACACACGAAAAAGTTCTTATTACCCCGCATATAGGAGGTTTTTGTCCTGAGTCGGTAGATCGAGTGGTTGAGTTTTCTGCAGAGCGCATTCTTAAGTACTTCAATGAGGGGCAATCATGAGCATTAAGCCGCATATTAAGGAATTGGCCTCCGCACTGAGAGAAAAGGGAGTTCAGTATGCTTTTGGTGTGGCAGGGGGTGGCACAAGTCTTGAGCTGATTACTGCGCTCGCCGAGAGTGGTGTGAATTATTATCCTGTCTCGCACGAAGGAGCAGCCGCTCTTATGGCTGGTGCGTGCTGCTCAGATGGCAAGACTCGTGCAGTTGCTTTGTCGATTAAGGGCCCGGGATTGGTAAATATGGTCCCTGGAATAACTTCGAATTATTTTGAAAATCGCCCTTCTATTACGATTAGTGAGGCATATGATCCGCAGGCTCCAACGCACAAGATGCATAAACGAGCTCCTCATTATGAAATGATTCAGCCTATTTTAAAGGGTTTCGTAGGATCAGATGGGAAAAAGGAAACAATCTCCAATCTTGTTGCAGTCATGGAGAAAGAGGTGCCGGGCCCGGGGCATATAGAGCTCTACGGAGGGCCAGATGAGGCCGAACATACTTTTCTCGCGAGCATGGAAAGAGGTATGCGAAAGTCGGAAGTCAGCATTCCTTCTTCTGCGATGGAACACATCAGGCAGTCAAAACGCCCGGCACTTGTACTTGGCTCTATAGCTCAGCGGGCTTTTTCCGGCTTCGATTTTTCTTCGATTGGAATTCCGGTTGCAACAACCGCAGCAGCTAAAGGCTCAGTAGACGAATACTCTTCGTTGTCAGCGGGTATAGTAACTGGTGAGATCAAGGAGCTTTCCCCGGAAAGCACCGTTTTAGCACAGGCAGACCTTATTGTTGGTATTGGTCTTCGCAATACCGAAGTGGTAGCTGCAAAACCGTTTGGTGCCCCACTTATAATTTTTGATGGCGAGGTAGATCAAGCTTTGCATGGTGGTTTTGAGGTGGAATCGGTTTACGCAGTACGAGATATAAACGGTTCAATTTTTAAAACTCTTTTTGAAGAGCTTTCAAAAAAAGAGTGGGGCAAAGATGAAATACAAAAATTGCGTTTACAACTTGAAAAGGAGCTTTTTGATTCAGACTTAATGCCGGCCACAGTCTTTAGAGTACTTCAGCAGAATATGAGCGAGGATGCGATACTAACACTTGATACAGGACTGTTTTGTGTTATCGGAGAAACTGTGTGGAAGGCACGAAGCACGAAACATTTTATTGGCAGCAGTGTGGGGCGTTTTATGGGGACTGGCATCCCCACTGCAATTGGTGTCTCTATCAGCAATCCCAACAATGATGTGGTATGCGTGATGGGGGATGGAGGAATTCGGCCATACCTTTCTGAAATACGACTTGCCGTCTCTGAACGTCTCCCGATACTCTTTGTTCTCATGTCGGATGGGCGTTATGGCAGTGTCGCTTTGGCTGGTCTTTCAAAAGATCTACATCCACGTGGTTTCGAAATTGAGGACACGGCGTGGCACAAAGTAGTCGGTCAACTTGGCTGTGAAAGCAAATCTATATCGAATGAGACAGAATTTACAGAAGCACTCAATATGTGGAAAAAAGCTAGCGGCCCACTCTTTTTAGGGCTTTCTTTCGATAAAGACAATTATTTAGCTATGACTAGTAAGCTTAGGTAGAAGTTCAGCATGAAGGCAAAACATATATTGGTAGTCGGAGCCGGTTCTGTTGGCAAGCGACACATGAAAAATTTTGTTTCTCTAGGATCTACTGTTTCTGCGGTTGATCCGCGTTATGACAGACTTGAAGAAGCTTCAAAAGATATTCCTCTCAAGCATAGTTTTGAGACAATAGAATCTGCATTAGAAGATTCTAGGGAGTTTGATGGTGTGGCGATCTGCTCTCCAACCGCTTTTCATGTGAGTCAATCTGAGGCTGCGCTTAAGGCAGGTCTGCCGGTTTTGCTTGAAAAGCCAGTTGCCCCGACGCTTGTAGAGGCACAACGTCTCCAAGAAACACTCAAGAGAAACAAAGGGAAGCTTCTTCTTGGGTATACATATCGTTGGTGGCCACCTTTTGTTGAGTTCCGGAAACGTCTTCAGTCTGGAGAAATTGGGACAATAAGATATGTAGAATTTATGATGGGCGCGCATCTGGCTGATTGGCATCCATGGGAGAGATATCAAGAATTTTTCATGTCGAGCAAAGAACTTGGAGGCGGAGCACTTCTTGATGAGAGTCACTTTCTAGACCTTCTGGTGTGGCTGTTTGGGATGCCCAAGTCTCTTTTTGCTCGCGTGGAGAAAATAAGTAATCTTGAGATCGAGACTGACGACAATGTAGATATTCTAGTTGACTATGCAAATGGCATGAGAGTTAGTCTCCACCTTGATCTCTACAGGAGACCTCATGAGCGCTATATTCGCGCGGTCGGGGATGGAGGCTCAATTGAGTGGAGTGTAGAACCGAATCGCGTGAGGGTTGCGATTGACGCAGAGCAGAAGTGGGATGAGAAGGCATTTCCCCAAGAGAGAAACTATATGTTCCTTGCTGTAGCAAAGGAGTTTCTTGCAATTATTGATGGATCTACTGAGCCAAGTTGTACGATTGATGATGGGGTTAAGGTAATGCAGCTTGTAGAAATAAGCAGGAAAAGCTCCAAAAAAAGAAAATCTTTTAATGTTTAATTTACCGAAAGAAATAGTAATCCTTGATCTTGAAATAACCACATGGGAAGGAGCCATTCAGCGTAGATGGTCTGGAGAAGGGGAGCATATGGAAGTTATTCAGATGGGAGCTGCAAAAGTGGAGACTGATAATTTTGAGACATTAGATACGTTTAATTGTTTTGTTAGGCCGAGGGTAAATCCTATACTTTCCGAGTACTGTAAGGAACTTACAGGAATTAAACAGGAACAAGTAGATAGCGCAGAAGAGTTTCCTGTGTTTATAAAGGAATTCGCCGAATGGTGTGGGGACCTTAGTTTGTACTGTTATGGAAAGATAAAAAAAATACCAACTATGCTTGATAGGGAAGCAATTATTGAAAATTCCAAATTGGCTAGCATTTCAAGTCCATTTACAGAAGATAAATTTAATAATATTAATCTCATTTTTCATAAGCACGGCTATAACGTCAGGCAGAGTGGATCAACCCCAGAGGCTTTTGGTCTTAAGCTTCAAAATAGACCACATAATGCGATGAATGATGTGAATGGACTTATCACAGGACTTAAAGCTCTAAAGAAAGCAGTTAGTAATTGACAAACGAAATATTTGTTCTATATTTACTCTACCTTAAACCTTTTTGGATAAAAGACGTTTTATTTTGTATGAAAAACATAGTTGCAATAATACCGGCCCGAATGGGAAGTACCCGGTTCCCAGGCAAGCCGCTTGAGAAAATATGTGGAATGCCAATGATTGGGCATGTTTGGCATAGAGCCAAAATGAGCAATCGTCTCTCTGACGTCTATGTTGTTACGTATGACCAAGAGATAAAGGACTATGTGGAAAGCATAGGAGGAAAGGCGATCGTGGCCAAGGGCCGATATGAAAGGTGTCCCGATTGTACTGCAGAAGCTCTTGAGACAATCGAGAAAGAGACCGGAAAAAAGGTGGACATTGTAGTTATGATACAAGGGGACGAGCCAATGCTTATCCCAGAGACTATAGACGCCGCATTAAAGCCAATAGAAGAAGATCCCACAGTTAATGTCGTGAATCTTTATACGGATCTTAAGACCAAAGAAGAACATGAAGACCCTAATGAACCCAAGGTAGTTGTAAACCCTAAAGGGGACGAGGCAGTATACTTTTCAAGAGAACCAATACCTTCCAGGAAATTGTATGTGGGAGACGTAGCTGCGTATAAGCAGGTGTGCATCATACCTTTTAGAAGGGATACACTTTTGCAATTCAGAGACATGGAGCGTACCCCTCTTGAGATAATAGAGGCAATAGACATGCTGCGTTTTATTGAAAATGGGATGAAAGTGCATATGGTCTATCAAGACATTGATACGTATGCTGTGGACACTCCTAAGGATTTAGAGAAAGTTGAATCTATCCTATCAAAAGAAAAACTCTCTTATCTCTAGAGGTTGTATACCGACATGAAAAGAACTATTTGCTTTACAGTAATTTATATTGGGGAGCTCAAATTTTTTGAGCGTTTTTTTTCGCATTTCGAGGATGAATATGACATTCATCTTTTATTTATTCGCCCTGATGATAACAAGAGGAGACAGATGATCGAATACAGCAAGGAAAATAGATACACCTTTACTGTCATAGACTATGATTTAGGCGGCAATAGGAGGGGAGAAAAAAGGATTCCGGTTGTGTCTGCATTGATCCGATATCGAAAGCATATCAAGAGCGCCAGAGCCTTTTTTAATAAGCACAATATAGGGCGTTTTGTTGGAGCAAAGATTTCTTTCACAAATCAGACTTTTTTTAGGGAAGCCAACTATCGTGGTATACAAACAGTGCTCGTACAACGCGGTCATCGCCCGCCGCTTGACTCATACGTTAGGATAAAGAAATTGAAGCCGTTAAAACGAACTTACGCTTTCTTTATTGACCTAATGCGCAAAGTTATAGAGATGATCACATTTGGGCCTCGTTACGCATTTACAAGCATAATGCCAAGTAAAGTTGGGGCAATAGGTGAAGAGGGAAAGACTGTTTTACCTGAACGCCATGGTTTTGATCCGAAAATAATCTCAGTTCTGGGAAGTTTTGAGCATCAGTGGATGATTGATCTTATGAAGAAGATAAAAAGCACCTCTGGTTATAGGAAAAATATCTTAAAGAAATATGGAATTGACGAGAAAAAGAAACAAATTTTACTTCTTTCGGGTCGTTATCAACATTACATAGACGCAAGAGAAAATTATACAAGAGAAGAAGAGTTAGAGATACTGCGTTATTTTGAGGATATTGTTAAAAATATAAAATCAGTTTTTTCTGATGACGAAATTCAGATTCATTTCACACTTCACCCCGCAGAGAAGAATATATATGAACCGCTTAAAAAGTACGGAGTCCAAATACACGGAATTCAATCAAAAATAGACGAGTTGATTGCTGTATCGGATCTGTATATTTCATACCCAGTAACAAGCGCTGCGTATATGGCAGTCGCAAGTGGAATTGACGCAATCTTTATTAACTTCTCTCCACTCCAAGAGCTAAATAAGGTTGCGGGCGACTTCGGTATCACAAACGTGGTTACAGATAGAGAGGAGTTCAAAAATAAATTGGAGGACTTTAAGATGGGGGATTTAGAAAGACAATATGATCAGAATCATGTGGTAAAAAATTCTATTGACAACACTATAGATTTCATTAAAAGTTCATAGGTTATGTATAAAAAGCACAAGAAAACAGAGAAGACTGTACCAGCTAGAATTCCAGGTTTCGGGTATTGGGGTGGAACAGGTATTACCCCGATAGGAATTAGCTACGGAGAAGCCCATGAAGAAGAAGAGCCTAAGGATCCCTTGCATTACAGAAAGAAAAGCAGAGTGTATTTCATCATTCTAAAAGGGACGCTTCTTTTAGAAATTGAGGGCGAGAGAAATGAATGCACAAATGAAATTGTCTATGAAATATTCCCAGAGACACCATATAGGGTATTGGGGTCTTTAAAAGGAGAATGCGTGTGGATTGCTATAAATACAGTAAATGATCCCGAGGACAAAGTAATTGTAGAGAAAAATGGAAAAGAGAAATAAGACAATTTTTATACTCATTAATCGCTCATTTTTGATACGAAATATTCTTCGTTCAGGAACACTCGAGCTTTTAAAGAAAAAAAGATATAACATTGTCATCTTTTTTGCAGCTCCTGTGCCGCAGTATCTTCGGGACGAGTTTGAAGACGATCAGGTAAAACTACACGGCTTTGAGGTATCGCGAACAGGTAGATTGAGGCGTCTTTTTAACAAAACAAAGCGTTATGTAATTGTTACGCGTAATACAAAATATAGTGCTAAATACATAAAGCTACTTGAAAATAACGGTTTGCCAAATAAGGAGAGGATAATATCAAGAAAAAAGAAACCTACTCACAGAATATACATAGAACTTGCCATTGCCTATATTCTAAGCGCAATTCCCCCACTTAAATTTTTCATACGGTGGGGTGAACCTTTTTTCTTTCCTGAGCACAGTAAGAGGCTCAAGGATTACTTTGATACGTATAAACCAGATCTTATATTCTCAACTTCAACTGGAGGCACTTTTGAGTATCCGTTTATAAAGGAAGCACGGCGACGTTCGGTCAAGACACTCTCAATACCGAAGAGCTGGGACAATATAAATAATGAATTTATACCACTTGTACCCGACCGGCTTGTAGTCCAAAACCATGCAAGTAGAAAATCAGCAGAAGATATTCAAAAAATACCCAGAGATCGTATTTCGGTTGTAGGGATGCCACATTTTGATTGGTATAAGAAAAAAGAAATTCTAAAATCAAGAAAGGAACATTTAGAGAGCAAGGGTCTTGATCCGGACCGAGCACTCATTTTCTTCGGCTCTGAAGGGATATGGGCGCCCAACGATCATTTAATTGCAGAGAAATTACAGGAATCTATTGAAAAAGATGAATTTGTAAAACCATGTCAGCTTCTGGTTCGTCCGCACTACAGCAATGTTAGAGAGGATGTATTCAAAAATCTTCGTGGGAAATCTTATGTATCAGTAGATTCTTTTCGTATTGTTGATTTTCTTATAGATAAGTGGGACCAGAGCCTTGATGAGACCATAGATTTTGTAAATAGTGTTGCGCATTGTGACATGATGATCAGTATTGCCTCCTCACTTTCACTTGACGCAGCAGCGATGAATAAGCCTTCTATAAGTCCTGGGTTCTGGGGAGAGTACGCGGGTGGTAAGGATGTGACCGGCTCAAAGCTCTACAGTACTGACCACGTGCACTGGCTCATGTCTTCTGGTGGAGTCTGGAAAGTAGATTCCTATGATGAACTAAAAAAGGCAATCAATGCATACCTTGAGAATCCAAAACTTCATGAGGAAGAGAGAAAACGCACGATTGAGAAACTTTGCTACAAGCTTGATGGAAAAGCTTCAGAAAGACTGGTAGAGGTAATAGAATCAATGTTTGTGTAGAAGCTACAGGTCAGAAACATCCCATCCTTCTTTCTTCAGGTTGTTTTCAATCCACCTGTTGTTGAAGTAGTTGTATCTATAGGGAGTGAAATCGTCTGATGTAGCTATGTGGTAACGACCAATTGCTACAAATCTGAATCTATCAGTCTCATTGTTGCTCGATTTATGTATGGTAGTCATATACATTACTACTGCGTCACCCGCTTTAGCAGGTGTCTTTATCTGCTCGTATTTCTCAAGTATTGTCTCATCGATAAGGTTTTGAGTACTGCTTAGTTTTGAGTCTTTTTTTGACGCCACCCTGACAAAACCTTCTTTGTGTGATTCTTTTGCTATAACGAGTGCTCCACCATCACTCGGTACATCAAGCATCGGGATCCATACCACGAGTCCATTCGTTCCATCTCTGTTTTGTGGGTAATACGATATTTCCTGGTGCCAGCCATAGAGATTTCGAGTGTCTTTTGGGGCGTCCATTCTTTGTATATGTCCTGAATTTGATAGCTCCTCAATTTCTACACCAAGAAGTTCTGCAACTGTTTTAGGTACTTCCCCAGACGTGAAGATATTATCTAAAACAACACTTGATTGTGCAGAATCATAGAGGGCTCCAAAAGCGTCTGGATTTTCTTTGCGCAAGGAACCTAAAAGACTATGAAAATCTGTGTTATCTCTCAGGTTTCCACTTCTACCAAGAGAATTTGGCACCGCGGTAAAACGACTTAAGATTGCCAAGGTATTTTTTAGAACCAGATCTAACCTCTCTTTCTCCACAACATTTTCAATAAGTACAAGCCGTCTTTTTTGAGTTTTTCTTTTACATCATCCATGTGCGCATTATATAGGAAACTGGTATAGTGTTTGTTCAATGATACTGTTACCTAGAGCTTTGGTGAGGCGTTTAAAGAGGTGGGGCTACTATATACCAGCTTACCGATATACACACCGGTCGCTTATGAAAGCCTTCTACTTTCACGAAGTTTTCGGCGAGATTAAAAATGTTGACGGCGATGTGGTTGAATGTGGAGTAGGCTACGGCAATAGCATAGTAATTCTCGGTAGTTTAGTAGATCTAAACAAAAAAGAGCGAAGGGTAATAGGTTTTGACTCTTTTGAGGGATTCCCGGATACAAACGAAGATTGGTCACGGGCAGCACATTTTAAAGGCGCTAACGTAAAAAGAGTAGAGAAGCGAATAGAATCAGCAAAATTACCCATAAAGATCAAACTCATAAAAGGTTTTTTGAGGATACCCTTGAATCATATAATGGAAAAATAGCCTTTCTACATATAGATGTAGATATTGCTTCTTCATATATAACAACACTTGAGAAATTGTTTGATAAAGTCGAGAGTGGAGGAGTTGTACTTTTTGATGAGTATAAAAATCCACACTGGGTGGAGGCAACTGAAGCAATAGATAAGTTTCTTGGTGGAAGATACGAAATAAGAAAATGCAAAGTTAACGATAAGTACTATATTGTGAAATGAGCACCATGACGCAGAACAAGATTATAGAAAACATATTTAAGGAAATTGAGGCGATAGGAGACATATCGCAAAAAAATGTAGTGCCGCGAGGTGCACGTGTCTTGCTTGCGTACAAGGTTTTCCGGGCGCTTGATCGGCATCGTTTTAGACTCGAGCCTGCTGATATTGAAGAGTGTCTCGGGGACCTTGTAGATACACGAGAGTTTCTAGAGAACCTTCTTAAAGAGAATAATTTCACCGAATCAGAGAAGACACAAGGTGTAGTAAAAGAGCCAATAGAAGAGGCTGAGCGCATGCAATATCTCTACGGCCTTGCGTGGGGTGAGCAATCAGATCAGGAGTATTATCACGGCGCATCACACTTTAAAGACAGATTACTTAATAGCAATATTGATATTTCTTTTCTTGAGAGTGCTAATTGTCTTGATCTAGGCACTGGACACGCTCGATATGCTCTTGCAATGCTACATCTCGGGGCTAAATCTGTGACTGGAGTTGATTTTAGTAAGTACTGTCTTGATGAGACGGAGAGAAGATTAAAATCGCATTCTAAAGAGCGCTCAAAAATAAAACTGGTACATAAAGATGTCTATGATCTTCCAAAGGATATGAACAATACATTTGATTTTGTTTGTGCAAATAGTTTTATTCACCACCTTTCTGATCCAGAGCGCGCTTTAGAAATAGTATACAAAACCATGAAGCGCGGCGGACACGCTTTTGTATTTGTATTTGCTGAAGACAATACTCCTACCTGGCGGGCAATAGACTTAATGCGTGAGCTTCTAAAACCTGTACCTATTTGGCATACTCACAAAACTGTCAAAGGATTTGAGGTTCCAGGTAACAAGATTTTTAACTTTCTTGATTACTCTTATACTCCTATTCAACATAGATTCAAGAGAAAAAAGTTTGAGAAGACTCTCAAGGATATAGGGTTTAAGGATATTAAATTTCTGGAGGGTGGGGTTATCCATGACTCTGTTCTTCGCTCAAGAATGTTTGAGGCAGACAAATTGCTGTACGGAAACTCTGAGATCAGGTATCTCCTGAAAAAATGATATGTGTGGTATAGCCGGAATTCTTGATCTAAATGAAAGACCTATTAAGAAGGATGTCCTTAAAGCTATGGTGAAAGCTCAAGTTCATCGAGGTCCAAACGATGAGGGAATCTATATAGACAACTCTATAGGACTTGGTCACAGAAGGCTTAGCATTATTGATCTAAGTAAGGCAGGACACCAGCCTATGGGAAGTACTCATAAGGATTTACATATCGTAACTAATGGTGAAATTTACAACTACATTGAATTAAAAGAAGAACTTGGAGGAGAGTATCAGAGTGCAAGTGATACAGAAGTACTACTAAAAGCATATGAAAAGTGGGATGAGAATTGCCTTTCTCATCTAAATGGCATATTTGCGTTTGCAATCTGGGACGAAAAAAAACAAAGACTCTTTGCAGCAAGAGATCATATGGGGGTTAAGCCTTTTTATTATGTAATAGAGGGGGGCGTTTTTTATTTTGCATCGGAAATAAAAGCGCTTTTTGCGGCAGGAATAAAGGCGGTTCCAAATGACAGGATAATTTCTGATTATCTAAAATACGGTTTTTACGAACATTCAGAGGAGACCTTCTTTGAAAGTATAAAGCAGTTAATGCCTGGGCACTATCTAACATCAGAGAGAGGTGAAATAAGAGTAAAAAGGTACTGGCACTTGCCGGATAACGTATCAGATCTTAGCTCTCTTTCTGATAAAGATGTGCAAGACAGATACAGAGAATTAGTTACAAAATCAATAACAAGACAATTAAGAAGCGATGTGCCTGTTGGAATTCCGGCGAGTGGGGGGCTTGATTGCTCCATAATAACCGGAGTGGTTAATCAGATTAACGAAGGGCAAAAAAACTTTCAACTTTTTTCCTGGATTTATGGCAATCCAGATTATGACGAGACGCCCTTTGCAAGCTCGCTTGCAAATTCTTTAGGTTGGGACATTAGTTTTTTTGAACTCTCTCCACAGAAAGCTTTGGACATTATTCCTGACGTTATGAAAGCAGAGGAGCAGCCGTTTCCTGGGATATCAATAGTCGCACGTCATCTTTTATACAAAGAAGCTGACCCAAATTTAATTGTACTTATAGAGGGGCACGGCGGTGACGAGATAGGCGGAGGATATCCATACTATTTTGGAAACTTTATTAGTGATTTGGTAAAAAAAGAAAGCACTAAAGAAATAGAAACCGAGATTGAAGCCTATGCAAATCTTCACAGACTAACAAAAGAAGAAATGGATTCTGTATTAAAAATGGGTCTTGAAGCCTATAGTAGTGGTGGAGTATCAGCTGATGCGAGTAAGTTTTCAAGTAGTAATTACTTAAACAACGATTTCATATCATTCGTTAAAAGAGATATGCCTAAACTAGATTTACCTTTTAAAAGTCGTCTGGCAAACATTCAATATAGAGACCTTCGCTACACCAAGGAGCCAAGAGTCTTGCGCAGCGTAGACAGGAATTCAATGGCTTATGGTAAGGAAGTAAGAGTCCCTTTCTTAGACCATAAAATAGTAGAGTTTTGTTTTTCCCTTCCACCAAGGCAAAAGATAAGAAATGGCACACAACGCTTCTTTATGAGGGAAGCTTTCAAGGATTTATTACCGCCTCATATTCTAAATACTCCAAAAAGGGCTGTTCCTGACCCACAGAGGGCGTGGCTTAAGAACGAGCTTAAGGATTGGACAGAGGATATATTAAGTTCAGAATCCTTCAAGAGACGGCCTTATTTTAATCAAGAAGAAATACAAAAGGAATACAATAGATATTGTTCAAGTACAAAAATAGAGAATTCTTTCCATATATGGCAGTGGATTAACCTTGAGTTGTGGTTTAGAAACTTTATTGACTAACTGATTGTTTTCTATAAAGAATTGATATATAAATCAACAATCTTTTTATGTCCGAGAAAAACCCTAAAAAAGGCATGAATTTACTTTATCTTTTTGCAGAGCGTCACCCCAAAAATTTAAGGGAGCTAATTCGCAGTTATATTCCCCAAGAAGAATTTGAGGTTCGCGAGATGTCGTATTTAGAAAGTACGGAAGATCAAATAGAAAAAATTAAATGGGCTGAGGCGGCTCTACTTGCTCCTGGGCGTCATCTAAAAGATGAAGTGTTGGCTTCTGGCGGACATCTAAAGCTTATGCAGATTTGGAGTTCCGGATATGACAAATTTAACCTTAAGGCGGCAACGGAGGCTGGAATTCCTGTGTCTAACAATGGCGGCGCAAATAGAATTGCTGTAGCAGAGCAAACTTTTCTTTTAATGTTGTCAGTTTACAAGCGCTTACCAGACTCTCATCGCAGAGTTGTTACTGGCAATTGGGAAGGAAATAGTCATGGTATGGATATGTTTATCTTGTATGGGAAGACTTTGGGGATTGTTGGCCTCGGAGCAATAGGTCGTGAAGTTGCAGTGCGCGCCAAGGCTTTTGGCATGAAAGTTCTTTATTACGATATAAAAAGGTTAAGTCCAAAAGAAGAAAAAGAGTTTGGAGTGGAATACGCCGAGCTTGAGAGATTGTACAAAGAGTCGGACGTGGTCACCTTACATCTCAATTACACACCTGAAGTTGAGAATATGATTAGTGCGCGCGAACTAAGCCTAATGAAAAACGGCGCTATCGTCATAAATGCTTCAAGAGGTGAGCTCATTGATAATGATGCGCTATTAAAAGCTCTAAACGATAAAAAAATTGGTGGAGCAGGGTTTGACGCTCACAGACAGGAACCAACTGTGTCAAATGATCCACTTCTAATGCACCCTAACTTCGTAGGCACACCTCATATGGCTTGCACATACGACACTCACGTGATGGCGCTTAAGGCATCAATAGAAAATCTACTTCGAGCTAAACGTGGGGAGAAGCCTTTTTGGCGTGTGAATTAAGAATTTAATTGAAATTTATGGCTATATGTTAAGCAATATAGCCGTGCTATAGTGTCAGCCATGTCTATAAGTGTATTTCTAAGAAAGGCCCTGATTTTTGGTGTATTTTTGGTGCCTTTTATTCCGCTTTTAATAACAAATTCAATGTATTTCCCGTTTATCACGGGCAAGAATTTTTTCTTTAGGATTCTTGTTGAAATACTTCTTGCAGGCTGGGTCATACTAGCTCTCTGGGATCCTCAGTATAGACCTCGTTTTACGTGGCTTCTCGGCTCTATTGCAGCATTCATCTCAATAATTTCCCTAGCTGACGCCTTTGGAGAAAATCCTCTAAATAGTTTTTGGAGTAATTTTGAAAGAATGGAGGGGCTTGTTGCAATTCTTCACCTAGGTGCATATTTTCTTGTGGCTGGGGCACTTCTTAATACAAAGGAGTTGTGGGGTAAATTTTTAAACACGTCAATTGGAGTGAGTGCGATAATAGGAATTTACGGATTGTTTCAACTTGGGGGGGCTCTCACAATAAACCAGGGCGGAGTTAGGCTTGACGGAACACTTGGAAACGCAGGTTATTTGGCAATCTATATGCTCTTCCACATCTTCCTTACATTTTTGATGCTTACACATTCCTTTAAGCAAAAATGGATACGATATGTCTACGGAGCAATAATTCTTCTTCAGGTGGTCATTCTTTATCACACCGCAACACGTGGAGCGATACTAGGTCTTGTTGGCGGTGTATTTCTCGCTTTGCTTTTGTTTGGGTTATTTTCCAAGAATAGACCTGGTATACGTCGTGGAGTTATAGTAGCAATTGTTTCATTGGCCATAGCTACAGGCGGTTTTTTCCTAGCAAAAGATACGTCCTTTGTAAGATCAAGCCCTGTTCTTTCGCGTATCGCATCAATTTCAATTTCTGAATTAGCACCTCGTCTCGCAATATGGAATATGGGCTATCAAGCTTTTAAGGAGCATCCAATTCTTGGCTGGGGACAGGAGAATTTCATATTTGCATTTAATAAGTACTATGACCCAGCAATATATAATCAGGAACCATGGTTTGATAGAGTCCACAATATTTTCTTTGATTGGTTGGTTGCGGGAGGAATCTTAGGATTACTTGCGTATCTATCTTTATACTTTGTATCTCTTTATTATTTATGGTTTGGAGGTAGAAGTGTATTTAGTACTGCTGAAAAAAGTATTTTTACAGGTCTTTTTGCCGGGTATTTTTTCCACAACTTACTTGTCTTTGACAATATAATAAGTTACGTACTTTTCTTTAGCATACTTGCTTACATTCATCACAGAATAGTTATTTCAAGTGAAAGGAGTGGCGAGCCCAAAGTATTTAATGTGGGCGTAGTTAACAGACTTTACGTCCCTGCAGTAGCGGTTGTACTTGTAGGTTCTTTATATTTCTTTAATATGCCTGGAATACTACAGGCAAAATCTCTAATTAAAGCAATAACACCACAACAGGGAGGCCTCACAGAGAATCTAGAAGTTTTTAGAAAGGCACTTTCGTACGACACTTTTGGAAATCAAGAAATACGCGAGCAATTAATGCGTGGAGCAACGTCTCTGGCGGCAAGACAAGACATACCAATTGAAGAAAAACAGGCGTTATTTGCGCTCACTGTTGAGGAATACAAAAAAATGATTGAGGCTGAGCCAGAGGACGCAAGGCACTATCTTTTCTTGGCTACTGTGTATCGCGTCTATGGCCAATATGATTTAGCGCTCGAATCATTATTAAGGGCAGTGGAGTTATCTCCTAAAAAACAGCCAATACTATTTGAGATTGGTCTTAACTTCCTTTCTAAAGACGACACGGCGCGTGCCGCTGAAACATTTAGGCAGGCATTTGAACTGGAAACTGAATATGGGGAGGCTCGCATATTGTATGCTGTAGCGTTAATTTATGATGGACGTTTAAATGTTGCGGATGAGTTGCTTTTAGAGGCTTATGATACGGCCATAATCCCAAACAGCAATATTGCGCAGGCGTATTTTGATATAGGTCTTAAAGACAGAGCCATAGCATCTCTTGAGGCCGCTGTTGAAGAAAAGCCAAGCAACTTACAGTTTAGGACTTCACTTAGTGCAGCTTACCTTGATGTAGGAAGAAGGACTGACGCCATAGAACAATTAAGAAAGACAATAGAGCTAAACCCAAGCTTCAAAGAGCAAGGAGAGTTCTATATTCAAGAAATTGAAGCGGGAAGAAATCCATAATTTGACAAAACGATAATTATCTGATAGAATTCCTTTGTGAGTGTCACTTAGTTGTGACTCTAACGAAAGTCTACGAAAAAGCCGCCTCTGGCGGCTTTTTCGTTTTCCTGAAGCCAAAATTTGCGACTCAACCGGTTGGGTCGCAAATTTTGGCTTGTAATCTAGCCCACACACCTTTAATGTTCTAAAAAAGTGATATACTTTCTTTGTGAATTGTTTCTAGCTACGGCTAGCGGCGGCACTCACATAAGACTTTTGTTTTGGAGCTCGCACCCGCTAGCCATAGCTGGACGCAAGATGAAAATAGATAGAAATGTAGAGTTGGGACCACTTACTACTTTTAAAATTGGTGGCCCTGCTTCTTATTTTGTCTCTGTAAATAATATTGAGGAGCTTAGAGAGGCGTTTTCATTTGCAGAAGAAAACAATCTAAGCACTTTTATATTAGGAGGTGGATCAAATATTTTAGTAGCAGATGAAGGTTTTAATGGTTTAGTAATTCATCCCGTTTTTTGTGGGATTACATTTAACGGAAATGAAGTTTCTGCGGGCGCGGGAGAGAGTTGGGATAAATTAGTCTTAGAGTCAGTAGAGAGAGGCTATTACACACTTTCTAACTTATCAAATATTCCCGGCTCTGTAGGTGCTGCACCAGTACAGAATATTGGAGCTTACGGGGTAAGTATAGGAGACTTTATAGAAAACGTAGAAGTGTTTTGTCCTAAAGAAAAAAAGATTAAGAGAGTCTCTAATAAAGATTGTAAATTTTCATATAGAGATAGCATTTTCAAAAACTCTGGGAATAATTTGGTAATTACAAAAGTAAAAATAAATCTAAAAGAAAATAAGCCAAACCTCTTATACAAAGATATTACCAACTACTTTAAAGAAAATAAGAATCCGACACCAAAAGAGCTTAGAGATGCAGTAATAAGCATACGTTGCAAAAAGTTTCCAGATATTAAAGAAACCGGGACTGCGGGCTCTTTTTTTAAAAACCCAATAATAAAAGAAAGAAAATACATAGAGTTAAAAGAGAAATTCCCTGATCTGCCGTGCTATAAAACAGATGGGAAGTTGGTTAAGATACCAATTGCATACATCATAGAACGTCTTGGCTTTAAAGGTAAAAATGACGGCGCGGTTGGTGTTTATGAAAATCATTCACTTGTTTTAATTAACAACAAAAACGCTACCTTTAAAGATGTAAATAGATTAAGTAAAAAGATAATTCAAGACGTAAAAGAAAAGACAGGAATTGAAATAGAAAAAGAAGTTACGTTTGTTAATTAGATTAACTAATTAAAGTTATCCACATTAACTTTGTAAAGTTTATTGTTTTTAGTTTTTAGCAGTTTGATAATGTAAATAACTTCTCTAACGCGTTACAAATTCTTTTGTACAAAAGAGGAGAAGGTCGTTATTACTCGGCTTAACTCAGACAACACATGGCAAGAAAACGCCGAAAGGCTGCCAAGAAGTCTACTGCTAAGAAAACAACGCGCCGTCGAAAGACAACGCGAAGGAAAGTAGCAAAGAAGACGACACGTCGAAAGACAACTCGTCGCAAGGCAGCAAAGAAGACGACACGTCGAAAGACAACTCGTCGAAAGGCAGCTAAGAAGACAACTCGTCGAAAGACGACGCGAAGGAAAGCTGCAAAGAAGACCACAAGACGAAAGGCCACCCGCCGTCGAAAACGCAGGTAGCCTCTCGAGGACTACTTCTATCAAAATTCCCCTGGCAGGTCAACTGTTAGGGGGATTTTGATATTTTGACCTACTCTATTTGGCGCTTTTTAAACCGCTTTATTTAAGCTAGTATTGACCTCGTATGCTTTCATTTAAAAAGCTTCTTGGAGAAGATGTTGGTGCAAAAGAGCTTAAGAGTATTAAACCAATAATTGAAAAAGTAAACTCGTATGAAGCGAGTACCTCTTCGCTTTCTGATAGTGAACTTTTAGCAAAGACTGACGAATTTAAAGAAAGAATCTCTAAAGGCGAGGCGCTTGACGATTTACTTCCAGAGGCATTTGCGACAGTTCGCGAAGCTGCCAAAAGAACTCTTAATGAGAGGCATTTTGATGTGCAAATTATGGGCGGAGTAGCTCTTCATAATGGCAGCATTTCAGAGATGAGGACAGGTGAAGGTAAAACCTTAGTAGCAACACTTCCAGCATACTTAAATGCCCTTTTGGGTAAGGGTGTACACATTGTTACAGTGAACGACTATCTCTCGAGGCGCGACGCAGTATGGATGGGGCAGGTATATGCCGCGCTTGGTTTAACGACTGCCGTTATTAACAGTGGCAACTCATATTTATATGACAAAGGGCATACTGATAAAGATGAAGAGAGAGACGAAAAAGGTTCTTTTAAGATCGTTTATGATTTTCTGAGGCCATGCTCAAGGCGCGATGCGTATAAGGCGGATATAACTTACGGCACAAACAGCGAATTTGGTTTTGATTATTTAAGGGACAACATTGAATATAAAGAAGAGGAATTGCGTCAAAGAGAGCCATATTACGCAATAGTTGATGAAATAGACTCAATACTGATAGACGAAGCGCGTACTCCTTTAATTATTTCAGCTCCTTCGGAGGATTCTGGTAGCCTCTACGCCACATTTGCAAACGTTGCTCTCCAGCTAAAGGAGGGTGAACACTACACTATAGACGAAAAACATCGCCAAATTGCGATGACTGATGAGGGAATTGAGAAAACAGAAGATATCCTTGGCCTTGAAAACATTTACACAGAGAGAGGTATTAAGTATGTTCATCATCTAGAAACGGCAGTTCGTGCAAAAGCACTATTTCAAAATGACAAAGAGTACGTTGTACGGGGTGAAGAAATAATAATAGTGGATGAATTTACCGGAAGGCTTCAACCCGGAAGGCGTTGGTCTGAAGGACTTCATCAAGCGATAGAGGCAAAAGAAGGAGTTCCGCTTCAAAAAGAGTCCCGTACTTTTGCGTCCGTGACGTATCAGAATTATTTTAGAACTTACGAAAAACTAGCCGGTATGACAGGTACTGCAAACACTTCTTCAGAGGAGTTTTTCAAAGTATATGGATTAAATGTGGTAGAAGTTCCCACTAACAGAGAAGTTAAGAGGAAAGACAATGAAGATTTAATCTTTCAAACAGAGGAAGGGAAATTTAAAGCAATAGCAAGAAGAGTAAAAGAATTAAACAAAAAAGGACAGCCTGTTTTGATCGGGACTGTATCAATTGAGAAAAACGAGCTTCTAAGTGCTCATCTCACAAAAGAAGGAGTTAAACACGAAGTACTAAATGCTAAAAAGCATGAACAAGAAGGAGAGATTGTAGCTCAGGCCGGAGTAGCAGGGAAAGTAACGATAGCTACAAATATGGCGGGTCGCGGGGTTGATATTAAACTCGGTGGAGCCACGGCTACAAAAAAAGAATATGAAGACGTGAAAGCCTTAGGGGGACTCTTTGTTTTAGGAACCGAGCGACATGAGGCAAGAAGGATTGATAATCAGCTTCGTGGTCGCTCTGGGCGACAGGGAGACCCCGGGGAAACAGAATTTTTTGTTTCTCTTGAAGATTCTCTAATGCGAGTATTTGCATCAGATGTAATAAAGAAAATGATGGGACGATTTGGTATTCCAGAGGACGAGCCGATAGAGAACTCTCTAATAAGTAAATCCCTTGAATCTGCGCAAACAAAGATTGAAGGATTTCATTTTGACTCAAGAAAAGCTGTACTTTCTTGTGATGATGTGATGGATCAGCAAAGAAAGGTGATATATAAAAGACGTCAAAAGATTCTTGTTGGTTCTAACGAGGACGTTGAAAATGTACTTGCGGAGGTTCTTAAGGAGGACAACGGCGAGGCTGGGGAAGTCGTAGAATCCAAAAAAGAGGAGCTAGGCGATGAATTTTACAATGTACTTAGAAGATTAATGCTTCAGACTTCAGATATGCTCTGGGTGGAACACCTTGAGACAATGGATTATTTGAGAAGCAGTGTGAATCTCCGAGCATACGGCCAGCGCGATCCCTTGGTTGAGTATAAAAAAGAAGGTTTGAGGCTGTTTAAAGATCTTGAATTCTCTTTTAACATACAGCTTGTCCACGCCATTCCAAATATGGTCTCTGGCGTATTTAAGGAAGAAAAAAATAAAAAACTTGATGAGGTGCATGAGAGTGCTAAATCCATAACCGAAGTTACCAAAGTGGCAAAGCAGAGAAGTAAAATAGGCAGAAATGACATTGTGAAAATCACAGATGGAAATGTTATAAAGGAGATGAAATATAAAAAAGCAAAGCCGCTTATTGAGAGTGAAAAGTGGAAATTTTCTGATTAATCATGGGAATACTTCTGGCAGCGTCTTTTAGGAGCACTTATGATGGTTGCTGGCATCATTGTAATTGCAGTAGCTTCTACATAGATTATTAAAGATTATTGATGAGAGTATTAGAACAAATGCTCCCATACACACCAATTATACGCTATAGCGTATAATTGGTGTGTGGGAAAGTATGAAACTGAAAGCAGAAACAAGAGACGTTATAAGGATTTAAGAAAATTAATATTAAAGACAGTAGCGACGACTGGTCTTGTTGGTGTTTCGTTCTTGGCACCTAATGTTATTGGTGCAATGGGACGTATGGGGATGATTCCAAGTAAGAGACAGAAAGACACTATACGTGTTTCAAGGGAGCGTCTAATTAAGAAAGGTATGCTGAAATATTCTAGAGGTGGTCTGTGTATTACTAAGAAAGGAGAAATTGCTTTGCAGATGGCGGAGGTAAGTGATCATGTTACTAGGAAGCCAAAGCGTTGGGATGGGAGATGGAGGGTATTGATGTTTGATATACCGGAGAAGAAGAAAAATATTCGTGAGCGTGTCAGACAGAAATTGCGTAGTGTTGGTTTTGTATATCTGCAGGATAGTGTCTGGTTGTACCCATATGATTGTGAAGATCTGATCACACTACTAAAGTCTGAGTTGCACATAGGAAAGGAAATGCTTTACATGATTGTTGATTTCCTGGAATACGATGCGCAATATAGAAAGCACTTTGGACTATCCAAGAAATAATTTTAAACAATTCTAATACACATAAATCTTGTAACAATTACACATATACCTCACCACGATACACACAACACACCAAAAATACGCTATAGCGTATTTTTGGTGTGTTGTGTGAACTTGTTTAGGGAGTCTTAGTTGGTGAGTGTTTTTGGATTATAATAACAACATGGCGGATAAGTTTCTTCATGAGGTGGTGATTACTGCAATTATTGTAAAAGATGAGAAATATTTAATTACTCGTCGTTCAAAGATAAAGAAAAGGTTCCCGGAAATGTGGACTGTACCTGGCGGAAGACTTGAGACAAGTGATTATACCGATTTACCTAAAGACACGGAGCATTATTGGTATAACGTTCTTGAAAAGACTCTGGAAAGAGAGGTTGAGGAAGAAGTTGGGCTCAAAATTAAAAATGTGGAATATATAACAAGTCTTGCTAGGGTGCATGAAGATGGGGCCCCATCCCTGGTAATTTCCTGTATAGCTGAGTATGTTTCTGGTAGTGTTGTGCTTCAAGAAGATGAGTCAGACAAAGCTGAGTGGGTAACACTTGAGGAGGCAAAAGGTTATGATTTAATAGAAGGAATTTATGACGAGCTTGTAATGGCTGAAAATCATAGAAAAGGAGTTAAGAGTGTGTGGGCTAAAAGTATTTAATATGGAGAGATTATTTATTCCAGTATTATTAGGAACTGGTAGAGCTGATAATAAATCGGTTAATGCGGCTAAGTTTGTATATAGCGAACTCTCAAAAGTAGAGGGAGTATCCACTAAGCTTTTTGAGGCAGGGAATATGGGATATAGTGTGACGGTGCCTCCGTGGGGCAAAGGTGGCGCAGACGAAAAAGAGACAGCTTGGAAAGAGGCAATGACAAAGGCTGATGGCTTAGTGATTGTGGTTCCGGAATATAACCATGGATACCCAGGTGAGCTTAAATTAGTATTGGATTCTCTTTACAAAGAATATGAAAAGAAAGCGGTAACAGTCTGCGGTGTCTCTAGTGGAGGTTTTGGGGGTACGAGAGTGGTGGACCATATAAAACCAGTACTTATAGAGTTAAAGATGGTTCCTACTCGCGGAGCACTTTATTTCTCAAAAGTTGAGGAGTCATTTGACGAGAATGGAAACATGAAAGATCCAAAAACAGCTGAATTTGCCAAGGACGTGTTTGATGAACTTGTCTGGTTAGCAGAAGCTCTTAAGGATAAAAAAGGATGATTAATCTTATACTAAAGCTTCTTACTACTGTTCTAGCACTTCTTTTGGTTGCAAACTACGTACCTGGGATTGAGGTTTCCTCTTTCTATATTGCTTTAATTGTCTCAATTATTCTTGGTGTAATTAACTTAACCGTTAAACCAATATTGGTGATTCTCACTCTTCCAATTAACCTTCTTACTCTTGGGCTATTCGCTTTTGTAATAAATGCGCTTTTGTTTTGGTTTGTAGCTACGTTTATTGATGGATTTTCAGTTGAAGGTTTCGTGCCGGCATTTATAGGGGCGTTTGTAGTAGCGACTTTCGGTTGGTTTGTAAATCGTATACTCTAAATGAATGACTAGGGGTCAGAGAGATACGATAATAGGCGCTCTATTTATTGTAGTAGTTCTTGCGATAACTCTTTCAATATTTATTGAAGGACCATTTGATTCTCTTAAACAATATCTTGGAGAAAATAAAATCCTAACCGCCGTAGTGTTTTCTTTTCTAGTTTTTATTGCAACAGTCCTAGCTCCAATCGCAGCTCTTCCACTTGCGCCAGCCACCTCGGTTTTTATAGGGCCTTTTGCAACTGCTGTGGTAAGTGTAATTTCTTGGGGACTCGGCGCTGTTGTAGCATTTCTAATTGCGAGACATTTAGGTAGGCCTGTAATAGAGAGATTTGTTGATATGGAAAGTATTGATAGGTTCGAGAAATATATTCCCGAAAGAGATGAGTTTTTGTGGTTGATTTTTCTTCGGATACTTCTTCCGGTTGACATCTTAAGTTATGCAATAGGTTTTTTCAGCAAAATGAGATTCAAAGTTTACACAATAGCCACATTCATAGGCATTACACCTTTCTCGTTTATATGGGCTTATAGTGGAAATGCATTTCTTGAGAAGAATTATAATACTCTATTCGTATTTGGAGCTTTTGGGGTACTTGTGTTTATATTGACACTCTTTGCTTATAAGAAGAGAAGCAAGAATTAGCATGGCATTTGTTGACGAAATAATACTTAAGTTAAAAGCCGGCGATGGTGGTGATGGCGTTGTTAGGTGGCGCCACGAAAAAGGAAAAGAGTTTAGCGGTCCTTCCGGCGGAAATGGAGGAGAGGGAGGAGATGTTTATCTTCGTGGGGTTCGCGATATAAATGCATTGGAAAGATTCAGAGGGAAAACTTCACTTAGGGCTGGCAATGGAGAGAGCGGGAAGAAAAACAGTATGCACGGATATGCGGGAGAAGATTTTTATGTAGATGTTCCAATTGGCTCTGTCGTAACTAATACAAAGACAAAGGAAGAAGTTCAGGTGCTAAAAGAAGGAGAAGAAATACTTCTGCTAAACGGAGGTCACGGCGGTCTTGGTAATGAGCATTTTAAGAGTTCGAGAAACACAACTCCGAAGGAATCAACCCCGGGGAAGCTGGGAGAGAAGGGTAAATTTTTTATTGAACTTAATTTAATGGTAGATGTTGGTTTTGTAGGACTTCCTAACGCTGGTAAATCAAGTTTGTTGAATGCTCTTACAAATGCGCGGGCTAGAGTCGGAAGTTATCAATTCACAACACTAGATCCTAATTTAGGAGATCTCTATGGTTTTATCATTGCAGATATCCCAGGACTTATTGAAGGAGCTGCAACTGGAAAGGGTCTAGGCCATAAATTTCTTCGTCATATAAAAAGAACCAAATTACTTCTTCATTTAATATCTCTTGAACACAAAGATCCGCTTGATATATATAAGACCATCAGGAATGAATTAGGTGAATTTGATAAATCGCTTGTGGATAAAGAAGAGGTGATAGTTTTGACCAAGTCAGACGTTATTGATAAAGAGAGTATCTCGAGAATCCGAGCCGAGATAGAGCAAACTGGTAGGCAAGTTTGGGTTGTCTCGGTCCTCTCGGACGAGAGCGTGAAGGCATTGAGCAACAATCTAACCAGACTATTGGGGGACAGAAAGTAGGGAAATAGCAGATTTAGGAGCTTGTTAAATAAGACCTACCTCTGCTATATTTCTCGCTATGGAATATAAGCCTACAATTGGCCTTGAGATACACGCGGAGCTTAAGACTAAAACGAAGATGTTCTGCGACTCTAGAAATGACCCAGACGAGAAAAATCCGAATGTAAACATATGTCCGGTTTGCACAGCGCAACCCGGGACATTACCCGCAATAAATAAGGAGGCGGTTAAGAGCATTCTTAAGGTGGGCACAGCTCTTAGTGGAGAGCTTGCTGACCATACAGAGTTTGATAGGAAAAATTATTTCTATCCAGATTTGCCAAAAGGCTACCAGATAAGCCAGTACAAACATCCGCTTGTCTCAAAGGGAGAACTTCTTGGTATAGAAATAACAAGAGTTCATCTAGAAGAGGACACAGCGCGCTCAAGTCACACAAAAGGAGGAGACAGAAGCGTGGTTGATTTTAACAGAGCTGGAATTCCACTAATGGAGCTGGTAACTGAACCGGTTATAGAAAGTGCAGAGGAGGCCGGGGCATTTGCAAGAGAACTCCAACTCCTACTTCGCTCACTAAATGTAGGAGATGCAAACATGGAAAAAGGAGAGATGAGAGTTGAGGCAAATATCTCAGTGAGCAAAACTAAAAGGAGAGGGGTTAAAGTTGAGGTCAAAAATCTAAACTCATTTCGTTCGGTTGAAAGAGCGATAACTTACGAAATAAAAAGACAAATTAAATTACTTGAGGGAGGGAAGGAGGTTATACAGGAGACGCGTGGCTGGAACGAAGATAAACAGGAGACTTTCGCCCAAAGACTAAAAGAGGGTTCAGAAGATTATAGATATTTCCCGGATCCAGATTTACCAAAATTAATTATCTCTGAAATTACCGATTTCAGAAATGAAGTTCTTAAGGATTCTATGCCGGAGCTTCCGTGGGAAAGACGTGAGCGTTATGTAAATGAATTGGGATTAAAATTAGAAGACGCCGAAGTATTTGTTCGCAATTCAGAATTCTCTAACTTTTTTGAAAATTATGTTTTGCCAAAATTGAATAACGATAAAAAACTAATTATACTTGCAGCGAACTATTTAACTACTGATGTGGTAGGGATACTTACAAAAAGTAAAAACGCAAAGCTCGAAAATATTCAAGATTCCTTTGCAGATCTAATTTCTTTTGTTGGAAATAAAGAAATGTCATCAAGAGGCGTAAAAGAATTGTTACCGGTACTGCTTAGAGAGGGAGGAAGGGCAAGGGACGTAGCAAATAAGTTAAATTTTTTTCAAAAAAGCGATGAGACAGAGCTTAAATCGGTCATTGAAGAGATAATTGAAGAGAATCCAAGCGTCATAGAGGATTATAAAAGCGGTAAGGAAACAGCCCTCAAGTTCCTAATAGGCAAGGGAATGGCTAAAACTCGTGGCTCGGGTAACCCAGAAATAATAGGCAAAATGCTTAAAAGGGCTATAAATCAAGGGTAATAGATTTTAAGGCCATATTTTTCTCTAAATTCTATAAGTAGAAATCATTAAAAATCCACATATCTGGGGATGCGATTTCTTGCATTTAGATTTATAATTATTTAATGGATCAGGTCCAATTATCTGACAGAAACTATATCTCGGCGAAGCGAGGTGCCGAGATAACCGGATATACCCAAGATTATATAGGCCAACTGTGTAGAGGAGCTAAAATTCCTTGTAAGCGTATAGGAAGTAATTGGTATATATCTGGAGGAGATCTTAAAGACTACAAATCCGGTAAGTCTCCTAAATTACAGATCCCAAGTACTCAATTACCGACTGATAGCTCCTTCGTTGAGGAGGGGGTTAAGTATGTATCCTCAAAAGTAGCTGCTGAGATTACCGGATACGCGCAAGATTATATTGGTCAGCTAGCTAGAAATGGAAAAATAAAGGCCAAGCAAGTAGGTAGGCAGTGGTACGTCGCCCAAAATGAGCTTGTATGGCATCAAGAGAGTGCAAGTGCATACAATGTAGGTCTTAAACAAAACGAAGCAGAGGAGTCAAAAATGGGCGACATAATAGATCTTCGTTATAAGGAGACGCCAAAAGTGATTTATCATGAGGACAACAGACCTCTTCAGCCGCCTTTAAAGAAACAGGTACCTCAACCAATTCTAAAGGAAGTTATTGACATAGATAAAGAGTTAAAAGAACCTGTCAGCGAAGCTGACGTGCTCGCTAGACCAACCGCTGTCGCTCAAAAAGCCGCAGTAGAGCTTCAAAAGCACTCAAACACACTTCCAGGTGTAGTTGCTAGAACATTAACACTGGGAGCTATTTCAATAGCGGTGATTTTAGCGAGCGCATCTATATCAAGCATAGAAGGGCACACAGCATATAGTCAGGTTGGTGACAGAGTGGTACTAAACAGTAGCAGAGTGGCTTTAATAGAAAGTTTAGTGTCCCTAGTCACAACAGGAAATTATTACATCGGGGCTGCTGGGGAAACTCTTGCATCGGTATTAAGTGCTCTTGAGCAGATTATTGATTAAGGCTCTTTAAAGTTAAAATTTGTTAAAGCAAATCTCGCAAGAGCGAGATATTTTTAATTTAACTCCAAAAGTAGTCGAGAAAAGACGAGTCTGATTATCCGTGTGTCTAAAATAAGTAGAAATCATTTGATTTTGTAAATTTTACAATTTGCTGAAGAGAGAGCGGCTATATTTTAAGGGAAAAGTCTCAAAAATCAATACAAATTTTTAACAAATTTTTCTCAAGGACATCAAAGTTTTTGTAAAAGACTTTATCCCCATTTAAAGGACATCTAAAGGACATTGTTCGCTAAAATACGTTGTAAAATATAGCTATATCGTGTTAGCGAACAACAATGGTTGAAGAGATCTTTCTTAAAAACAAGCACTATATTTCTACAAAGGCGGCTGGCGCTCTTTCAGGTTTTACTCACGACTATGTTTCTAGATTAACCCGTCAAGGAAAGTTAAAAGGACAACGTTTTGGGTGTGCTTGGTATGTTGAAGAAGATTCACTAAGGGCCTTTTTGTTGGAGAATAATGAGGAGAAGGCAAGACAACTTGAAAAGTTAGCGGAGGAAAGAAAGCGTGAATATTTAGATTCTAAACATTACGACGAAGTTGATGAGGAAATCTCTGATGAAGAAGGGGCTCTAAAAACAGAAGTTGTTTCTTATGAGAGTCCAGAAATTTATGTAGAGCTTAAATTTCCTACGGATTTATTTAAACAATCGGTAGCGTTTGCAATTTCAATAACATTAGTTTTTGGTTCGTATTTTATTTCTGATACTCAACTCGGTCATATAGTTAAAGAAAATGTTTCAAGCACAGCTCAAAACACGGTTGCTTTAGTTGATAAGGCGGTTGATGGAGTTCTAGATTCTCCTAGAAAAATTGAACTCGCATTAGAATCTCTTTCCGGAGTCTTATACGAGTTTCCAGAGGTTGTAAAAACTGCTTCAAGTGATTTCTTTAATTTCGCATACAACCTTCCAACTAATATCGCCGAGAGCACAATTTCATACTCTGGCACTGTTGGGGATGTAGCAATGATTTTCTTTTCCGGAGGTTATAAGGAGAGCATAGAAAGTTTTGTATCTGAAACTTCTGTTGGCGCAAAAAAATTAAGTTATAGTTCACTTGAATTAGTTTCTCGCGGACTTAATGAATACGCAGCACTTCTTTCAAATGTCGGAGGAGGGATTGCTTCAGCCCCTGAATCAGTGCGTTCGTTTGGTGGATTAATTTCTGAATTAGGAAGCTACACTAAGAATCAAGTAACTCCTCAAGTATCACACAGCCTATCTGTTGCTAGCTCAAGAGTTTTTGAATCAATGCATATTATTAGCGGGCTTGGTGCTCAAGTTGCCGAGTTTTCAACTGAAAACATCTTCTCAATTGCTAAGAATTTATTTGGAAATACAAGGAAAGCTCTGTCTCGTTTCTTTAGCAATGAGGAAGTTCCGATTACAACTATTGAGAGGGAAAAAGAAGAGGAGTCTGTGCTTAGCGATATCTTTGGCATAGCAC
>NZBM01000016.1 GCA_002687905.1 bacterium
GATGAAGTGCCACGTTGGCAGCATTCCAGTGGAACGCGCCACCTTTCTGATGCTCCTCGACTGACCAGCCGTCGGGGATGTGCGGATTGGCATCGCAGTTGATGGTGACCTCAACCGGCGTAAAGTCGGCCAACTCGAGCGCGACGCCCAACTGATTCATTTGTCCAACCGAATAAGTAGACATCGTTCACTCCTTTCTGACACACGGTGCCACTTTGTTTTACCATTGGGCAAAACCGGGACATTCCGAGTTTGCTGTAGCAGAAAAAGTCCAAAATTTAGACATTTTCTGCTACGGCAGACGCAAGTTTTACAAGGTGCTAACTTGGCTAAGGTCTATCACAATACATCAACTCTGTCAAGTGTGCGCGGGTAGATCTTATGCCCCAACATCAATGCGGTCATTTTCGCCTGGTCGAAACATTTTTAAGCTAACACCATAATAAGTGCCGTTCTTATCGCTCAAATAGCCTTCGTGGAATCTGTCACTACTGTAAAGGCAAACTTTCGGCTTTCCCCATTTTTCGTAAAAGTCTTTGTCATGTTTCTCTATATCGAATAGCGGCAGTCTTCCCGTCTTAATTCAAAAGAAGTTTCGTTATGTGGACATAACGCGTCAAAGTTGGAACCGCCTATCAGATTGGGTTTTAGAGAGCTCAGAGGCGATTTCTGGGCTTAACTCCTTAAAAACACTAAATTCTTAGCTATTTGTAATACACATAACAATAGTAGAACTTTAGAGTGCCGCAACCTATAAAGAGGTTAGCTGGTTAAATTATTAGAGTTCACTCTAACTGTATGAGGGCTTAGTCATGCAAAGAAGCTTACCTTACGTTAAAGTTTTAACTACAGAGGATGGGAGGGTGTGGGAGTTAGTTGTAGAAAAAGACCCATTAGCAACTAGCCAGTATATGAGGCGGGTTGCCAAATTACTGCTTCCGTATGTAGGGTGTCAGGTGTTTACAGGCGCGATAGAAATGAAGCTTGAATCTGTCATTCTCTCACCCCCATCCATATATCTTACTTATAAAAATAGTATAGATATTGTTCCTCTAGGCCTTTACCACAACATCTATGTTCTCAAGTCTCAGGGTAGTAAATAACCCCTGAGGCTTTTCCTTTTAAAATGGGCTAAATGAATTAAAAAGACCAAGCATTAGCTTGGTTTGAGGTGTTAGTGGTATCACACAGTGGTAGTGGAACTGTAATGTTTTAATTACAAAGTAACGTAATTGATAGTTTATAGAGTGTGATACACTGGAAAGTATGCTTAGATTTGAATCGTCTCAATAGCCAGCTAGTAATATAGTTGAAACGGAGGATGAAAAGAGAGAGATGGGGCCATTTCGATTTGAAGACTCTGGAGAACTATCTCCAGTAGACAGTGCAGCTTTATATGAGGAAGAAGCATTACACGGCGAAATATCAAAAAAAGGAGGTGCAATACAAAAATTAGGAAGACTGAAGGGATTGGCTGCTGCTTTCTCTCTTGCCACTCTCGCGGCCTGTTCAGAAGACGATAATTCTGGAAAAGCAGCTGAACAAATAGCCATTCCACAAATTGAGATTGCAGAAGACTCCCCTAACGAAGACAAATTTCTGGGACATTTGTTTAACTACGGAGAACGTATGAAGGTGAAGCTCCAAAAATTAGATGAATTACGTAAAGGTGATGGTGTAACAGAGGAAAAAAGGCTTGCTGCAAGCAGACTTTTTTCCCGCACATTAACTTTTTCTATTCCAGCCTCTGTTGACCATGAGTTCACTACTTTTGTAGCAAAGGAAATGTCAGGATTAGAATATTCTTCACGAGCAGATTTTAATGTCACAGTAACAGCAGAAAACTTTAGAGCGGAGGCGGTAGATTTGAAAAAGGTTTTCTATACTTTCAGTGGCCTAGATGCTTTTGTTGATACTCATTTTGGAGACAAAGACGGTCAAGTAGAGGATGATCCAGATGAGGTTTTAATGAAGGATAGACTCCTTATCGAAAACCCTGCAATGCACGCTCTGTATAAGAGATTGGACATCGCATTATCAATTACTGGTGATTTTGTTAAGGCTTTCGACGCAATCAACCCTAAAGAAAAGTGATAAGTATAGAATTTCGAATAACTTCATATGACTAATACACTTCTAGAAAATTTATCCCACGCGCTAAAAGAGTCCTCACTGTCACCAGAGGAGCAGGAAGTATTTATTGATAAGTTTCGCTTCTTGCCGTCTGATGCACTTAAAATTATTGTAGAAGAAATACAAGAAGACTCCTCTTCCGCAAAATTGCTTTACGATAACTATCAACAAAAAAGGAGTGCTCTAAAGGGTAGGGATAGTGAAAGTTGGAATGACATTATCTCTGCCGAAATCGAGGAATTAGAAAAGGTTTAGTGGGTTTTGGAAGCCTCTGAGGCGATTTCTGAGCTTAGAGTATTAAAAACACCCAGCGGGTGCTTGGTTTGAGGTGAATTTCCTATCACACAACGGTAGTTGAACTGTATAGAAAGATCAAAGGGCTCCCATAACAACTACAAATAGCTGTCGTGGGAACCCTTCACAGCATCCCTTAGTGACCGAGGTTGAACGTTATCGCTCCTTTTGCATTTCCTGAATTACGACGATCGAAAAGTGGAGGCCCATAAAATAGAGGGCAGAAAGTCCGCATGCCACCGCGAATCCTGATCCGATTCCAATCCAACCCGCCTCTGTAGATGTAGAAGATGCTGTGACAATAATTATAGTCAGCACTGCACACAAAGCGGTGAAAGTCCAGAACATGCGATCGCAAAACTCAGATGTAGTTTTCATTGGGTATCCCCCAAACTGTGCATACCTCTAAGGCACGCTGGTTATAAAAAACAGAATAAAGCTAATGGAATACTACCATGTAGAAACTAACTTGTCAAGTCTGTGGACCCTACTGGACTCGAACCAGCGACCTCCTGATTGCAAAACAGGTGCTCTAGCCAACTGAGCTAAGGGCCCTTATGTATAGGCAGAAAAATTATACCCTACTTTTGTGTACGGGCAAGAGTAATTAGGTGATCCAAAAACTCGGGGAAGCTGCACCCTGCTGCAACTAGAGATTTAGGAACTAATGACTCACTTGTAAGACCCGGGAGTGTGTTCGTCTCTAGATAGTAAATCCCTCTTGGAGAGATAATAAAGTCAGACCGAGAATAATGCCTACAGCCGAGAGCTTCATGAATCAGCTTTGCCATACCCTGTATTTCTTCTTTTTCCTTATCTGTGAAATTTCCGGGACAGATCTCTTGTGTAATACCAGTGTACTTCGCCTCATAGTCAAAGAAATCCTTTTCTTTTGGCGGAATTATCTCTATCGGAAGCATTGAGTAGTTCTTTTCTCCTCTGTAATTCTCAAGCACCCCACACGTTGCTTCCCTTCCGCTTATATATTCCTCAATTAATACTTTGGATGAATGTTCAAGAGACTTGTGTACTCCATCCACAAGATCGGCATGGGTTCTAGAAATAATAACTCCTACAGACGAACCTCTATCAAGAGGTTTTATTACACAAGGCTGTGGGAATGTTCTAAAGATTTCAGAAAGCTCTTTCACTAGGTTATCGTTCATCTCAACCACTATGTGCTGAGCGGTTTTCATCCCAATTCCCTTCGCATACTCCTTCGCTTTAACTTTATTCATAGCAAAAGCCGAAGCGAGTGCTCCAGAGCCAGTGTATGGAACGCGGAGCTGATCAAGAAGTTTTTGAAGTGTGCCATCCTCTCCATATTCCCCATGAAGAGCAACAAACACAGCGTCTATACCAGAGAGCGCATCAACCGGCTTAACAGGAGTGCCACGCCTGTGCCAAATACCTTTTTTATCTATCAAAATATCATGTCCGGAATATTTTTCCGGCAAATGTTTTAAAACACTCGCTCCAGTATCTAAAGAAACGTCGTACTCACTTGATGGTCCTCCGCGTAATACTCCAACATTAATACTAGCCATTTGGAAATTATATCAGAGTTAAAAATGTGAAGCCCCCAAATGGCTGTCACCGATTCGGGGGCTTTTATCACGGGCCCCCACTTAGTGGCGACCTACTTCTTCGGGGATTCTTTCTTCTTGACGCTTCTCCTTTCTCTACATTTAACTCGTGCCTCGGCAGTCATTTTGATGTACGGACTACACTCTCCATACAAAGTTACGTTTATCGATGACGGATCCTGCGCCAGAAGTGCAATCAGCACAAGCTCAGCCAGTTTAGGCAAGTTGTCCAAAGTTTTCCTCCCCTCTTTAGAACATTGACCAGAGAGGATAATACCTCAGTTTATATATTCGGTCAAATTTTTCTTCTTAAATTTCTGTGGTAAGAGATTGCAAATCTATGCGCCTCACTGTTTGAAAGAAGAATCTCGTTTTCATATTTACCGCTAAAAACTCTGTCTCCTATAATTTTCTTTGCTCTATGCTTCTCATCCTTTGTAACTCCTACCACCGGAATCATATAACCAAGACCCTCCAGCGTCTTTTTAGCCACGTTTACTTGAGCCTTTCCACCGTCAACCACAATTAGCCTTGGCATAGACCACTCACTGTGTCCGAGCCGCCTCAACAAAACCTCTTTTAGTGCCACTACGTCGTTATTTGCATCTTCTTTTATCTTAAATTTCCTATAGTCGCTTTTCTTTGCCTCCCCTCCTTCTACAACAGTCATCACACCTACTGTTTCTTTTCCAGAGGTATGAGCAACATCATAGGCTTCAATTCTAAATGTAGTATTTGCAACAGGGATTCTAAATTCATCTTTTATTAATGAGACATCTTGAATATGGGTCAACGCAAATATTTGTCTTTTTATCTTATCCGCCTTCTCAAACTCCTCATTCTTGGCATATTTCTTCATCTCTGATTCAAGTCTTTTTATAAGTCTTCCTTTCTTTCCCTCAAGAAATAAAGCAAGATTTCGTATAGTCCTCTGATACTCTTTCTTATTTAACTCATCTGGATATACTCCAATCTGTTGATTAAATACCAAATGCTTTTTTTGCCTCTCTGGCATCTTGGTACCTATGGGATACTTGGTATCAAAATATGGAAATAGTTTGCGAATTATTTTCATCGCAGCTTTAAACTGAAGCCCATGCGGATATGGTCCGAACAGATACTTAGCTTTAATTTCATGCAATTTTTTCTCTAAATCATTCCCACGCACAAATAAAACTCGTGGAAACTCTTCTGCTGTAATTACAACGTAGTTAAAACTCTTATCATCTTTTAGATGAGTATTCCCTTCTGGCTGGTATTTCTTAACTAAATTAGCCTCAAGGATGAATGCTTCAAGCACGGAGTCTGTTTTTATAAAATCTATATCTTTAGCATCATCTATTACTTTCACGAGCTGTTGTCCTCTCGTTCGTAAAAGATCATTTGAAAAATAACTCTTAACCCTGCCGCGAAGTGAAGTAGCCTTTCCGATGTATAAAATCTTTCTCCGTGAACCGCGAAAAAAGTACACACCTGGCGTGTCTGGCAATTTCTTACTTTTTAAATCCTCTTTATTCATCCTCGCAAGCATAATTCGAAAGGGCGCCCGACTCAATGCCGTGCGCCCTTGTGATCATGTCCCCCCTATCAGTTACTCCAGTCGGAGCTGGCGTACCAAAGCGCGGCTGCGCCGCCTACTGCGATGACAAATCCTTGCCAGTCGCCGCCCGTGCCGAATGCGTAAAGGAGGCCTGCGAATACAGCAATGATGCCGATTATCGCTGCCATTTGCCGTTTTGTGGATCCAGTTTTGTATGACCAACCCCTAGTGCTTGATCCACCGCTCATTTTTCTAGCCATGTCCTGCCTCCGCTTTAGCCAAACCCAACCGGTCAGCTTTCATCTGAGGTTATCTAAGCATATTTTGACACTTTTGTCAAGCGCCCTAGCGCTTCTTTAAGGCTTTTTTTAAGTATTTACCAGTATGCGAGTGCTTTATTTCGACTACCTCCTCCGGTGTGCCCTTTGCCATTATTGTCCCTCCATTTACTCCCCCGTCCGGTCCAATGTCTATCACATAATCAGCGCTTTTTATAATCTCCATATTGTGCTCAATCACTATCACTGTATTTCCTCTTTCTACCAGCTTATCCAATATCTCAATCAGCTTCTTAACATCTTCATAATGAAGTCCTATTGTTGGCTCGTCTAAAAGATAAATCGTTCTTTGTGTATGGAGGCGATAGAGCTCTGATGCAATTTTTACACGCTGCGCCTCTCCGCCTGAAAGAGTTGTGGCAGATTGCCCCAACCTTAAGTATCCAAGTCCCACATCATTAAGCGTACTCAGTCTGTCAAAAATAGCTGGAATATCTTTAAAAAACTCTAGCGCCTCTTCTATGGTCATCTCAAGCACTTCAAATATGTTCTTGTTTTTATACTTAACATCAAGAGTCTCTTTGGTAAATCTTTTTCCATTACAAACATCGCACGTAACATAAACTGTAGGCAAAAAATGCATCTCAACTGAGACCAACCCATTCCCCTGGCACGCCTCACATCTCCCACCCTTAACATTGAAAGAAAACCTGCCCGGCTTCCACCCTCGAGCTCGCGCTTCACTTGTCGCAGCAAATAAATCTCGTATGTGGGTAAATGCTCCAGTGTATGTTGCCGGGTTTGAACGCGGTGTACGACCAATTGGAGATTGATCAATTAAAATAGTCCTGCCAGCATATTCTGTTCCCTCAAAGCGAGCACAATTGTATACATTGTTAGTTCTATACTTCCTTTCATATCGTGCACGCAGATTCTTGTGAAGAATCTCATATAAAAGAGTTGATTTTCCAGAGCCGGATACCCCTGTAATTGTAACTAGCTTACCTAGAGGAATATCTATATTCATATTTTTGATATTGAAGATCCCTCCTCCACGCACTTTTAAAGCTCCTTTCTCACTAGTCCTTCTTTTCTCTGAAATCTCTATCTCCTTATCTCCCCGAAGATAATCAAGAGTGAGAGACTTTGATGGGTTTGTTTTTGCTGTTAGAAGCTTTTCAAGCCAACCAGAAACCACAACTTCACCGCCGTGTGCACCCGCGCCGGGACCTAAATCAACAATATAGTCGGATGAAAAGATAGTGTCTTCATCGTGCTCAACTACCACGATTGTGTTACCTAAATCCCTTAGATTTAGGAGGGTTTTAACAAGTCTGTCATTGTCTCTTGGATGAAGCCCAATAGTCGGCTCATCAAGCACATAGAGAGCTCCCACCAAGCCAGAGCCAAGCTGGGAGGCAAGGCGGATTCTCTGCGCTTCACCACCGGAGAGTGTGTTAGCGCGCCTGTTTAGCGTTAAATATTCAATTCCAACATCAATCATAAATTGAAGTCTGCTCTGTATTTCATTTAGCACTGCCCGGGAAATCTCCTGCTCCTTTTTTGAAAGTTTAAGAGAATTAAGAAAATCATTGGCGTCAGATATAGACATATCAGTAAAATCAACAATTGTCTTTCCCAAACCTCCCCCATCTCCACCAATAAATACACGAAGAGCCTCTGGTCTTAGACGCGCTCCGTGACATACATCACACGCTTCTTTACCAAAAAAATATTTAGTACCAAGTCCATTACACTCCGGACACGCCCCATATGGAGAGTTAAATGAAAATAATCTTGGCTCAACTTCAGGAAAAGACGAACCGTCTTCGGGACAAATAAATTTCGCAGAAAGCGTCCTTTCTTCTCCGTTGGGAGATTCAATTTTAAGTAGTCCATTTGCCTCTTCAAGCGCTCTCTCTATTGCTTCAGAGAGCCTTTCGCGCGCGCTTTGTTTATCTTCTTTAAACTCACTTATATAAATCTCATCCACCAATACGTCTATATCGTGCTTCTTTGTTTTGGTAAGAGTAATTTTCTCGCGAAGTTTTTTAATCGAGCCATCTATCTTTACTTTTTCATACCCTTTAGAAAGAAAGTCGTAAAGAAGCTGGTAATATTCTCCCTTTCTTCCCACCACCACCGGAGCGTAAATCTTGATCTTTAGATCAGTATATTCAACACCAAGTACTTTTTTACTAGCACTCTTTATATCTACATCCTCAATAGACTTTAGAATTATTCTCATAATCTCCTCATGGGAAAGTCTTTTAATTTCTACGTCGTGATGCAAGCAATATGGTTGCCCGATGCGCGCGTATAAAATTCTTAAATAGTCATATATCTCTGTAATAGTTGCCACAGTTGAGCGTGGGTTATTGGAGCGGCTTTTTTGATCAATTGAAATTGCCGGAGAAAGTCCCGATATCTCCTCAACATCAGGCTTTTGCATTTGACGCAAAAACTGACGAGCGTAAGAGGAAAGTGACTCCACATACTTTCTCTGCCCCTCCGCAAATATAGTGTCAAAAGCAAGCGAGGACTTACCAGAGCCAGATAGACCAGTAAAAACCACCATTTTATTTCTAGGTATTTCAACGTCTATATTTTTTAGATTGTGGGTCTTAGCCCCTTTTATCTTTATATTGTCTTCCATAAACCACGAAACGCCCCCAGCTGAAGCCTATTGGGGGTGCGTAGCGGGAGTATATCAAAAAAATTATGGGGCAGCACGCGAGAAGCGGCTGCCCCACTGGGAATAGCTGACCTAAGCACGCACGACTTGCGATACTCGCAAGACAAAAGCGCGTCATTCCCGTGTGTATAATATCAATTATCCACACAAATAAATAATGAATTATTAAATAGAAGTACAATTAATTATTATCAGCCGAAAAATTTTTATGTTAAAAATTGGACACAAATTCTATACGTCAGTTGCCGCGTTAATATTTATACTCGCGGGACTCATACATGGCACAAGAGCTATGTTTGGATGGGACCTAGTGATTGACACGTGGGCAGTCCCTCTCTGGGTTAGCTGGCTACTTGCTCTGGTTGCGTTGGTTATGGCAATTGCCTCAATCCGAAACCTCTAGAAAACGACACAAAAAGCGACTTGACTCATTGAGTCGTTTTTTGTATTTAAAGATTGCCTTCTAGAACTCTTATTTCATCTCTAAGAATCGCGGCCGTCTCAAAATCAAGAATCTTGACTGCACTCTCCATTGCCTTTCTCTTATCAGCTATTACTTTTTTTGGATTCTTTTTGTAGAGCTCTTTATCTATTTCAAGTAATTTCACTACCGCCTTTTGATGCTCGCTCCTAATCTGATCTGTAATATCATGAATTGCTTTTTTAATACTTTTTGGAGTTATCTTGTGCTTTTTGTTGTAGGCAAGCTGGAGCTCTCGACGTCTATTTGTTTCATCTATTGCTCTTTCCATTGAGCCGGTCATCTCGTCAGCATAAAGAATCACGCGACCAGAGACATTTCTTGCAGCACGCCCCATAGTCTGAATTAGTGAGGTTTCTGAGCGTAAGAAACCTTCTTTGTCTGCATCAAGTATCCCAACGAGTTCTACCTCCGGAAGATCCAACCCTTCACGAAGCAAATTCACTCCTACCAAAACATCGAATTCCCCTTTTCTAAAGTCAGTTAAAATCGTAATTCTATCAATCGTCTTAACATCACTGTGAATATACTCAGCTTTCACATCTCTTTCTTTAAGAAATTCACTCAAATCCTCCGCCATTTTCTTTGTAAGAGTTGTAACCAGAACTCTCCCACCGCCTTTTACTACAGCCTCTGTTTCTTCAATAAAATCCTGTACTTGCCCTTTATATTTACCCTTTTCAAATATAGGCTTAACTATTATTTCAGGATCTATAAGCCCTGTCGGACGAATAATCTGCTCTATCGGCTCCTTGGAATGTTTTAACTCGTAGACTCCGGGAGTTGCAGAAGTATAGATTGTCTCCCCGACTCTCTCCTCAAATTCTGAAAACTCAAGCGGTCTATTATCTATTGCGCTTGGTAGACGAAAGCCGTGCGCGACCAAAGTCTCCTTTCTTGAGCGGTCTCCCGCATACATTCCAGAAAGCTGTGGAACCGTAACATGCGACTCGTCTATCACAGTAAGGAAATCAGGTGTTCCGTCTTTTTTATGCGGAAAGTATGAAAGCAGTGTATGTGGCGGCTCTCCTTTGGCACGCCTATCAAAATGGCGAGAATAATTCTCAATACCATTGCAATACCCAATCTCTCTAATGAGAGCTAGGTCGTGGTTCGTTCTTCTTTTTAGTCGCTCAACCTCAAGTATGCGCCCCGCATCCTCAAGATAAGCTAATTGTTCTTTTAATTCTTTTTCTATGTCACTTAATGCCACATCTCTTTCATTTTCCGGAGTAACATAGTGCTTTGCTGGGAAAATAAATAGCGCGTCTAGTTCGTTTATTATCTTTCTGGAAATATCGTCTATCTCCGTAATCTTGTTTAATTTTCCGTCATCAATAGCAAGTCTGTAAATTACTTTTTCATTAGTTGGCATTACTTCTATATTGTTTCCAACAGCTCTAAAAGTTCCTGGAGTTAGATCTGCATTTGTTCTTTCAAAATAAATATTTACCAACTTCCTTATAAACTCGGCTCTCGAGAACTCACGCCCTTTTTCAATTTTTAGGTGAACTTTTTCATACTCCTCGGGAGAACCTAATCCATATATACAAGATACTGACGCAACTATAATTACGTCGCTTCTTGTAAGGAGCGCTTGGGTACTTGCGTGACGAAGCCTATCAATCTCTTCATTTATCATCGCCTCCTTCTCAATATAAGTATCTGTTACTGGAAGATATGCTTCCGGCTGGTAGTAGTCATAATATGAGACAAAATAATGAACTGCATTCTCTGGGAAAAACTCCCTATATTCTTGAGCTAGTTGAGCTGCAAGCGTCTTATTATGCGCAATTACCAAGGTCGGCTTCTGAACCTTTTCAATCACATTTGCAACAGTAAAAGTCTTTCCGGAGCCGGTGACTCCTAAAAGAGTTTGATGCTTTTCACCCTTATTTATCCCTTTATTTAAAGCCTCAATAGCCTGCGGCTGATCTCCCGCAGGCTTATATGGTGCGTTTAGTTTAAATTTCTTCGGCAACATGCCGAGAGTATACAGCTCTTTTTAGAGATTACTATCCTTTACATCAAGAAGCTCTACTTCAAAGTTTAGGGTTTCAGTCTGAAGAGGGTGCCCTCCGATTGCGCCATATGCGAGCTCTGGCGGAATAATCAAGGTTCTTTTTCCTCCAACTTTCATTCCCCTAACACCAAGCTCCCATCCCTGGATGACCTGCCCTACTCCGAGAGTAAAAGTAAACGGAGTTCCTCTTGCGACAGAACTATCAAAGACCTGCCCACTATCAAGAGTTCCTACGTAATGAACTGTTATTACTTTTCCTGAGACTGCCTCAGCTCCTTCTCCAACCACTAAGTCACGAGCTGCTAAGTTTGAAGCATTAACTTCAACAGGAGTTCCCGGAACCTCTGCGTCTATATTTGTCACAGTAATTTTACTTACTAAAGCGCTTACCAAACCGACCAAGAAAAAAGCCACCACTGCAACTAAGGATACAAAAACCGCTACATTTTCATTCTTACTTAATTTCTTCATATACAAAAATTATTAACTTAAATATATGATAGCGCAAAGAGTAAAACCGTAAATTGAGCCATGTTAACAACCAAATTCGCCTTCAATAGGACAAGCTGTAGAGCCCTCTTTTACTTTAGGCTCTCCGGGCTCAGGCCCGCTAGCTATATAGTCAAAAACATTTGTGTTGTCCCATTCATGCTCATGATTCCACAGAGTCCAGAAATGTCTCCACTCATTCCATCCAACACCAAGCTCTTTAACAAAGATTTCATTCTCTGCAAGCATTCTTCCTACTTTTCTTCCTGTCATACATGGAATGCTGTAGCAATAAACTATTACGTCTTTTCCGGGATTCTCCTCAATTATTGTGCGGAAGCCATTTACTATCCTTTCAACGTCGCCATAAGCTGAAGTTTCAGGGTCTTTATATGCTGGCACACTCACAGCGCCAACAATATGTTCACGCTCATACTCTTCTCCACTTCTAAGATCAACAAGCACAAAACTTTTGTCTCCTTTATCCATTTTTTTTCTAAGCCCATGAGGACTAACTAAGACCGATGTATCTGTAAAATAGAAGTCTTTGATATACTCTTCAGCCGTTTTTTCGCCGCTTAAAACAAGGGTGGTTCCCGCTCCTACAAGAGCTCCTACTACCGCGCCAACAAAGACTGATTTGATTGCGTTATTCATGGAGAGAGTATATATCATTGTGCGATTTTTGCACATTGTGGAGTCGCACTATGTATGATACATATTCATCAGTTGAACCAAACCTACGGGGGCGAAATGTCGGAACAAAGACCTGAAGCAGTGTGTCCAGCGTGCAAAAAGACAATTTCGGGTGCCAGGGTAACGTCAGGGATATACGAAGTTTTTCTGGAACGAAGTGGAAGAAAAATTTGGGTGAAGCCCAAGTCGAGGGCTGGACCGTATATCCATTGTTAGGCGAGGGTTGCTGTAGCGGAGTGGAAGCAAAGCGCAGCGCCCCCTTGAGTTGCCCGCCCGCTGTTCATTTTATTTAATATAAGCAACAAAAGATTACCGCTCATATCTATCATCATCGTACCGCTCATATCTATCATCATCGTACCGCTCATATCTATCATCATCGTACCGCTCATATATTGAAATAAACAATATAGCTCCAATAATAAATATTGAAACGATTGTAATGATTATATAAACGAGTTTCTGTTTTTTCGTAGTCATGACTTAATCATAATATATGTTTATAATACTTTCCATTTTTAAGCGGACGGACAATTTCGCCTAACTGGTAAATATCGAAACGACTACGGGGAAACACCTGCTTACGTATTCACATGCACGGTCCATGGCATATACGACGGGTTTCAGGATGGCAACGGAGGTTTAGAGCAGAAGAAGCAAGTAAGTCTGGAAAATCCCGTAGTCACCGCCACCCCTCCACTGTAAGGGGTGCGCTCTTTTATTCTCCTTTATTTAAAGTCAGTAGTTAAGAAAACTACATTAAATGGGTAGCAATAGACGACTACACTTGCGTATTTAGATAAATCCGTACCTTCTGGAATTTCATAATTTTGACTACCTTTATTTCTTTTTAATTTACCAAGAAGCAAGAATCCATTGTCCATTACCTCCGCTTTGTTTCTTGGACTACCATTTCAGAAAGTATTACACGGAGGTCTGGTCCGTTTGTAACGGAGAAATCTTCAAAACGAAGTATTTTTTTCCATCTGGAAGCTCATATGCAGTAGCCGTACCGCTTCCTTTGTGAAATGAATCAGCGTCTTTAAAAGTTGCTCTTGTTAGTGATTTTGGTTGTGGCTCTGACTCTTGTGTGACCTGTCTTATTACAGGCATCATTTCCTCTATAGTCTTGTCTGGCATCTCTGCAGATTTAGACAATGTCTCTTCTCTTATCTCCTCAAGCTCTACTTCAGACATTTTCTCAAGCTCATCATCACTTGGAATAGATATTCCAGGGAATTCTTCATCCACCACTTCGTCAATAAAAAGTGGTGATATGAAAGATCAACCCGCCCCAAGCGCTATTATTAGCGCCGCTAAACTTAGAAGTCTCTTGTCCATATCTCTACCCTAGAAAAAAATAGTAAAAGAGAGCAAGTGCTAGCAACACTACAATTATCAAAACATTTCTTTTCTTCCTGCTCATATCTTATAGGAAAAGTCCTCATTCATTACATCTTCAAGATCTTTAACTCTTATTGAAATATTTTGTACTCCTTCCTCATAAGGCGCAACTTTATACGGTTCAAAGAAAAATATGATTGATCCATTGTCTAGCACGAAACTTTCATAGTTATCAGAGATAGGAGCTGAGCCCTCTCTAATCCAACCTTCACTAGAGCCTATGTCTTCTTTAATATTAAGAAACTTCTCTGATACCTCCTCTGCTATAGTCTCAAGCGCGCCTACGCCAATGAATATGTCGTCAAACTCCAGACGTTCTCCATTTTGAAAGTCGTAAATTCTGGTAACAACTGTCTGGTTAGGCCTTGGTCCTCCTGCGTCAATTGAGAAAGTAAATTTAAAACTCAGAATGTCAGGCTCAAAACTATATGCTTCTGTCCTTATAAAAAGCTCGTAAGGAAATTCTATTCCGTCTCGCGCTGATGAAAAGTTTTTAAATGACTCAATTTGGGAAAGTACGTATTCCTCTACATCACTGCTAACCGAGCTGTTCCTTGTTACTGGGAAAACCACGTCAATGATATACGCCTCTGCCTCTGCATAAATCTGGCGCTCCCCAACTGCTTCTATGACCGCGGCGGGAATATTTTCCCTAACTATTGGATTTAGGTATGCATCAATGCCAAAGAATGCTCCAACTACAAGCACTAGACCGAGTAAAAGCACTGACACATCTTTCATATCGGAAGTATATCACACTGGTAATCAGCACCCTTGCTGCCAGCTGAGATCGTGTTTCTGTTCAGAGCTGCCGGACAGGGACTCGGTGTCAGCTCACTAATTCAAAAACCTTACGATATATCGTAAGGTTTTTAAGAAATGGCTCCTACCCGGGCTCACTCGTCCCGGCATGTCGGGACTCGCTCCGTCTTTCGAGTCCCTGCCGAACAAAGACCATTGTCGCATTGATGCTTCGGATAGATAGCGAAACTGCTCTAGCTGCCGGACAGGGACTCGAACCCCGATTTCTTGGACCAAAACCAAGCGTCCTACCATTAGACGATCCGGCAATATATAGACTATAACCTACTATTATTAAAATATTTGTCCAAGAATTTCTTGGACCTCTGTAATAAAATGCAAGCGTCCTACCATTAGACGATCCGGCAATATATAGACTATAAATTACCCTTAATTGTAAAAATACTCTAGTAAAATTTGCGACTCAACCGGTTGGGTCGCAAATTTTGGCTTGTATATTGACTTTTTTGAGCTAACGTGAAAACATAGCTCCCAGCAAAAGATAATCAACGAGGTTTACTATGAACGCAGTTAAGCAGGCTGACAAGAAAAACGCGGAAGCAGCTCTTGAACGTCTCATCACTAGCAACGGGATGGGCGGTGACCCCACCTTGTCGAATGTTCTCTACTTCATGAGTGCATCCTCCCGCACCGACGCTGATCGGATCGCCTTTAAGGACAGTCTCCTTGAGACCGGATACGCCACAGACGCTCTCGATCCATCTGATGCTGATATCGGTAACGAGTGCCGGGAAAGTCTTCGCAGACTCTTCCGCGCCGCAGGGCGCGAAGTGGAAGAATAACTTGGGCCGCAGAGAGAGCGACAAGGTCGCTCTCTCTGCGGCCTTTGTCATTTCTATTACAACAACTCCATCAACGCTACCTCAAGTGGTAATTGTGGAATATATGAACGAGGGACTTCGTCATAAACTCTTAAAATCTTCTCCAACACGTCAAGCGTAATTCCCTCTTCTTTGCTAAGCTCTTCTAGAAATTTTAAATCCTCTTTTGAAAATTGCTCTTTAAAACTCTCCTTCTGCTCGGGAGCGTGCCTCATTAAAAGTGCCGCGCGTAGTTTATGAAGGACTAAAGTTACAAAGGTCTTAACATCTAAATTGTTTTTTACAACTTCATCAACTTTACTAATTACAGTCTTCTTATCTTTATTTGAAAGTGAAGAAAGAAAATCATTTACCAAAGTGCCTTTAGGCGCTCCTGTTACTTTCTCAATATCCTCCGCGGAGATTTTCTTCCCTTTTGACACTGTCAGAACTTTTTGAAGTATTCCGTGAGCATCCCTGTATGAGCCCTCAGAAAGTATCGCCACTAAATCAGCGGATGGCTCGTCCAGTGTAAAACCTTCAGATTTTGCAACATCTATAATCATATCGCGAAGCATTTCCTGGCTTGGCTTTCTGAAAGTATGAGCTTCACATCTTGAGACTATAGTCTCCGGCAACTTTTCAATTTCGGTCGTAGCAAGAACAAAAACAGCATGCTTTGGCGGCTCCTCTAGAGTCTTTAAAAGCGCATTAAATGCCTCTTTTGTAAGCATGTGAACTTCATCAATTATGTATACCTTATACTCTGAAGAAAAAGGAAGGGTCGCCACTGCGTCGCGAAGCTCACGAATGTCATCAATCCCTCTATTGCTCGCCGCGTCCATTTCATATAAATCCTTTTCATCGCACCCTATTTCACGCGCCAAAATGCGGGCAACTGTCGTCTTTCCGGTACCTCGCGAGCCCGAGAAAAGATATGCATGTCCTATATTCCCCCCTTTTATAGCAGCTTCAAGTACAGAAACTACGTGCTCTTGCCCACGCACATCTTTAAATTTCTCCGGTCTGTATTTTCTATATAGGACTACTTCACTCATGGCGGGAAGTATATCACGAGCTTTTTAGGTATTCCCCTATGATATTTTCTACTTCCGTGGCATTACTCGTTTCCTCAAACAGCCTGTTGCGAAGCTCTTTTGCTCCGTCAAATCCATTTACATACGCTTTGTAATGTTTCTTCATTACTGCAAAATTTTTATGCGGAAGAAGTTCCTCAAAAAGCTTCGTGTGTTCCACCATTACTTTTAGCTTTTCCTCTATACTTGGAATCTCGCCGGAGAAAAGCCAAGGGTTTCCAAAAATCGCACGTCCAAGCATTACCCCATCTGCGCCTGACTCTTCTGCTAGCTTTTTTGCATGCACTAAATCTGCTGCGTCTCCATTTCCTACTATTAAGGTTCCGCTTTTTAATTCGTCACGAATCTTAACAGCGCGCTTAATTACTTCCCAGTGCGCCGGGACTTTTGACATTTCCTTTCTTGTTCTGGCGTGAAGAACTATTGTAGCCGGCTCCTCAGAGAGCAATTCGGGCAGCCACTCCTCAATTTCATTTTTGTTGTAACCAATTCTAGTTTTAACAGACACTGGCAAACCACCTGCTCCACGCTTCGCTGATTTTATAATTTCTTTTGCGCGTCTTGAGTCTTTAATAAGTCCTGCCCCTGCGCCTTGTTTCTCAACACTTCTGTCAGGGCACCCCATGTTTATATCAACCCCATCAAAACCAAGCTCTACTGCAAGCTTTACAGCTCCTTCCATATTTACGGGTTTTCCTGTAAAAAACTGCGCAACTATTGGCCGTTCGCTTTCGGTATAGAGCAAATCTTTTTTAAGAATTTCCTTTCCTTTTTCGTCAGCAAGCAAAAGCCCGTCGGCTGAGACAAACTCGGTGTAAATAACGGAAGGCTTCCCATATTTTGCAACAATGCGCCTAAAAGCTGGATCAGTCACATCGGCAAGCGGAGCAAGCATAAAAAACGGTTTCTCTAATTTTTCCCAAAAATTCATATTTATTTGAGCTTGTAGTAGATCTTATTTCCAAACCTTAAGTCAATATAATCAACAACTTTATCATTGGAGAAATCCTCTGACTCAATAATAGATCGAAGATTTTCAACTATCTGAGATAAATCACTTTCTCTTGCAACGAGTATCCGGCTTTCGTCTTCAAAACCAACTTCAAAGTCTGTCTCATCAAGAATTGATAAATATATCGGCTCCAAATTTATACTTCTAAGCATCTCTGTAAAAAACACGTATTTCTCAAATTCATTTGGTAAGAATGTATCTCCAACTGGGTTCCTTTTCACACCACTCCCATAAAACCTAAAAAACGCATTTCCCGAGAAAAATGGAGCAATTCCATAAATGAGCCCATTATTATTCATAAAGTAGCACTGCTCACTTTCACCGATAACGTCTCCACACCAAAGAGAATCTGGGCTGTATTCCTTAATCAACATTTTGATTCCTTTTAGTCCGTCTCTTTTTATCTCTATCTCCTCTACCCTTTCAAAAACATCTAAGACCCCAGCTTTTATTGAGCGTTTAGGATATATGAATGAATTTTTCTTTGGGAAAAGCCAGAAGTATCTGCCACTAAGACTTTCCTCTGCTAAAGTAATAAGCTCCTTGGCTGTTACCACAGAATTGCCTTGTGTCTTCACTGAAGTTATTAGGATACGGTCCATCTCTGAAAGAGTAGAAAGCCCAAGTACCAATGAAAAAACAAATACAATTGCGAGCGCACATCTAAATATTAGTATGTTACGACGCCTCTTTGCCAAATGTGGCGTACGCAGGCGACGTCGCGGAAACAGCCGCATACTAACTCTCTATTACCTCCTTTCCAACGTATTTTTGTAGTACATCAGGAACTTTTATAGACCCGTCTTCCTTTTGATAGTTTTCCATTATTGCTGCAAGCGCCCTTCCCATTGCAAGAGCTGTAGCGTCATTCATATGTACCGGCTCCATCTTTCCGTCTGATTTTTTTATTCTGGTATTTAGGCGTCTTGCCTGATATCCATTCATCAAGTCTGACGTATGAGTTTCTCTGTATTTGTGCTGTCCCGGCATCCAAGCATCAATATCAAATTGCCGATAGTCTGGAAGTCCCATATCTCCAGTACAAATTATCACTACTTGATAAGGGATTTTAAGCTTTCGCATTATGTATTCTTGAATTCCAACAATAAAGTCCTGCTCTTTAAGAGAGTCTTCAGGGCGCGTAAATGTCTCCATCTCTATTTTGTCAAACTGATGCTGTCTTATTATTCCTTTTGTGTCTTTTCCATATGAACCAGCTTCACGTCTAAACGCAGGAGTGAAAGCAACATAGCGAAGCGGCAAATTCTTATCTTCTATGACTTCATCCATATGAAGAGGCCCTAGAGTATGCTCAGCACTTCCAATTAAAACTAAATCATCTTTCTCAAACACATAACGCTCGTCTATTGGGTCAAGACGGGCCATTCGGTTCATCACAGCAGTCTTCATCATTAGTGGCGGAACTACCGGAACAAAGGGTTTAACACTAATGTCTGCGCCCGCCTCGTTTGCTATCTCTTTTAGAGTTTCTTCATTGGTAAGAACATTCATAACAAAATGGAAAAGTGCATACTGAATCATCGCTAAATCCCCTTTGAGATACGTAAATCGCGCACCCGATATGTCTGCCGCTTTCTCACTATCAATTACACCAAGTTCCTTCCCCAACTCATCATGCTCTTTGGCTTTGAAATTAAATTTAGTCTTGTCTCCCCACTGACGAACTACCTTATTATGAGACTCGTCAGACCCAATGGGAGTATCGGGAGATGCCACGTTTGGAATCTTTATCATTAGGCGAACAAACTCTTTTTCTATCCTATCTAGTTCGTCCTCGGCTTTTTGAAGCTCTACGCGAAGTTTTTTCCCCTCATCAACGTTTCTTTCCTTAGCGGCGATATTTCTTTTCTGGTTTATTTCTGTTACTTTCTGCCGCAGTTTTTTTCGCTCCTCATAAAGCGACTCCAGTTTGCCTAAATCAACTGGTTCTCCCTTCTTATTCTGGATCGTCTCCTCAACGATTCTCTTATTTCCTAGTATGAATTTTATGTCCAGCATATGCGTGTAAAATGTATAGTAACGTGGAGTATCCCTTAAAACAACTCGCTAAAGATGAATTCCCCGCTCTACTTAGCGAGATTCCTGACGCTCCAGAAAGACTATATATAAAAGGAAAACTCCCCAGACCTGAGACAAAGCTTCTTTGTGTGGTTGGTTCTCGCCGCTATACACCTTATGGGAAAGACGTATGTAAGAAATTAATCACAAACCTTCGTGGCTCCCCTGTCGCCATAGTATCTGGCCTTGCTTTAGGAATGGATTCTATCGCTCACCATTCTGCAATAAATGCAGGACTTCAAACTGTTGCGGTTCCAGGTTCAGGTCTTGATAAAGAAGTGCTTTACCCTCGAATGAATCAAAAGCTTGCAGAGGATATACTTGAGTCCAGAGGAGCTCTTCTTTCAGAGTTTGAACCAAAATTTAAAGCTACTCCTTATAGCTTTCCGCAAAGAAATAGGATTATGGCAGGAATGAGTCACGCCACCCTTGTAGTTGAGGCCGGTGAACGCTCTGGAACTCTAATTACTGCAAGACTTGCGACTGAATACAACAGAGATGTAATGACAGTGCCCGGCTCTATACTCTCAAGAAGTACATATGGTCCTCATATACTTATAAAAACAGGCGCGATCCCCGTTACAACTTCAGAAGATATTTTAGAAGCTTTGGGAATACCAAAAGAAAGCGTTACTAACACAAGTAATTTGCAAAACATCACCGATGATGAGAGAAAGGTGCTACAGCTTCTAAGTTCTCCAATGAAAAGAGATTCCCTTATAGAAACTCTTGGAATGGATATAACAGAAGCAAATATTCTGCTTTCTGTAATGGAACTTAAAGGACTGATAATAGAGAGACTTGGAGAAATTCAATCTGCCTGATTTGACAGCTGTGCCAATATAACGTAGAAGTATACGCTGTACATATATATATGAATCCCGTTAGAGATTACCAAAGTTTGTTAGCGGGGTTATTGTTAAAAAATACAATATGTATAAATGGTCAGTTTTATAAAAAGTAAGTAACGGAAACGACCTTGTCGCTTCCTATCTCTAACGGGATGAAATTAGTAATCGTTGAGTCGCCCGCAAAGGCTAAGACAATAGAAAAATACCTTGGGAAAGATTATTCAGTGCGCGCCTCAGTTGGCCACGTACGGGATCTGCCAAAAAGCAATAAAAACGCCATAGATATAGATGGTGGTTTTGTTCCTAATTATGAAATCTCTAAGGGCAAGGAAAATGTAATAGACGAAATCAGGGACCTCGCAAAAAACGCAGACGAAGTGCTTCTTGCAACTGACCCTGATAGAGAAGGTGAGGCTATTGCTTGGCATGTAAAGGAAGCGGCAAATATAAAGAATCCAAAAAGAATCGTTTTCTATGAGATTACAGAGGACGCCGTAAAGGAGGCAATAAAACAGCCTAGAAAAATTGACGAACATTTAAAGGAGGCACAGGAAGCAAGGCGTGTCCTTGATCGCCTTGTTGGGTATGACTTGTCTGGCCTTATTTGGAAAAAACTTCGTTATGGGCTTTCTGCTGGGCGCGTGCAATCGCCTGCGCTAAGGATTCTCATGGAGCGCGAGCGTGAAATTCGCGCTTTTGTCCCTGAAGATTATTTTGTTATTACCGCAGAGACCAAAACAAAGGACAAAGAAACTTTACTTCTTGAATGTTCCGTACAGCCAAAAACAAAAGAAGAGAAGGACGAGATTCTTAAAAAAGGAAAGGAAGGTTCTTGGAGTGTTTTTAAAGTAGATGAATCTGAAGCAAGACGCTCGCCAAGAGCACCTTTTACAACCTCGACACTCCAACAAACTGCAAGCACTAGACTTGGTTTTGCTCCGTCAAAAACTATGCAAGTGGCGCAACGTCTTTATGAGGCAGGTCATATTACATATATGAGAACTGATAGCACGAATATGGCAGGCTCTGCCGTGGCTCATATTTCAAAACTAGTGGAGTCAAAATACGGCAAAGAATATTCTAAACCTAGAGCATACAAAACTAGAAGCAAGACCGCGCAAGAAGCTCACGAAGCAATTCGCCCTTCAAACGTATCTAAAGAAAATGCCGGAGCGACAGAGGAGCAGAAGAGACTCTATAATTTAATATGGAGTAGAGCTGTATCTTCTCAAATGTCTGATGCAAAACTTAAGCGCGTAAAGATAACCGCGGGAGTCAAAGGTATTCCAGATTTTAGTTCCACAGGTTCCCGCGTCATATTCGATGGCTGGTTAAAGGCAGACCCAGCCGCACGAGGTGAGGATGTAGAGCTTCCAAAAGTTTTAAGCGGCGAAGAACTATCCCTTAAAGAGATTGAAGCCGAGGAAAGACAAACACAACCACCAAGCCGCTATTCTGAAGCCGGACTTGTTAAGGAACTTGAAAAGCGCGGAATTGGACGCCCCTCAACATACGCGAGTATTATGCGCACCTTAGTTGAACGCGGGTATGTTGATAAAGAAGGTAGGACCCTTTTCCCCACTGACACAGGGGATGCTGTGAGCTCTTTTCTTGAGGATCATTTCTCGAAGTATATAAGTGACTCATTTACTGCCGAGATGGAAGACGAACTTGATGAAATAGCCGATGGAAAACGTGAGTACGCAAAGACTCTTAAAGATTTCTACACTCCATTTCAAAAGGATGTTGAATCAAAGGAAGACATGCCAAAAATTACTGACTTGGGTGATGCTCCAAAAGAGTTTCCTTGTCCAAAGTGCGGAAAACATATGACTATAAAACTTGGCCGTGGAGGTAAGTTTATGAGTTGCTCCACTTTCCCAGACTGTGATGGCGCAAGAACAATTGAAGGCAAAGAGCTAAAGCCTGATGATCCAATAGGAAAGCATCCTGAAAATGGGGAGGATATCTACGTTTTAACAGGCCGCTACGGACCTTATGTTCAGCTTGGTCTTAAAACTAAGGAAAATCCAAAACCACAACGTGGAAGTATTCCTAAAGAAGCAGATTTAGAAAATATTCCGATTGAAGATGCAGTTAAATATTTAAGTATTCCGAGAGTTCTGGGAGAACATCCAGAAACTGGCGAGAAGATAACTGCAAGCATTGGACGTTTTGGCCCTTACATTGTGCACGAATCAGATTTTCGTTCACTTAAGGAAGATGATGTCTACACTATAGAGCTTCCGCGTGCACTTGAAATATTAAGTCAGCCAAAGCAGCTCCGAAAAGGAGTAGAACTTGCAAAAGAATTGGGAACGCACCCAAAAACCAAAAAGCCAATAAACGTATTTAAATCAAAATCCGGACTTCATTTAAAAAAAGGTCTAAAGAATATTTATATACCTGACAATACAGACCTTGAGAAGTTTAGCCTTGAAGATGCGCTAAAACTTTTTGATACAAAAAAGTAGAGGTCGGCTTTTCATCACCGACCTCATTTTACCACCTGCAACTTTGGCCTGACTTCAGGCGACATCTCTTCTTCGAGAGACTTGGGCCGGACAATTGCCGATTGCAGGTTATGCTCCCTGCAAAGAGGGCATTCTTCTCCAGCCCTTCTGTGGGCCGCAAACTCCACTGCCATATATCCGCAGGCACAGTACACAAGCCTGAATCTTTCTGGTATCTCCATGGTAGTCATTGATCTATACCTTTCCAAAAACCTGAAAAGGTAATATAGTAGAGAATATCTAAAATGTCAAGCTATATGGCCGCGGAATTAAAGGAAATACTAAATTTAATGAGCTCACCCACCAAAGAAGATGTGGCTTTGGTTACTAAGGCATATGACTTTGCTAAAGAAGCCCATAAGGGTCACAAGCGCTATTCCGGCGAGCCATTTTTCAATCATCTCTCTGAAACAGCAAAAGGTCTTGCAACAATTGGAATGGGACCAAGAACTATAGCCGCAGGGCTTCTTCACGACTCAATTGAAGACACTGATGTTACCGGGGAGGAAATAGAGAAGGACTTTGGAAAAGAAGTCCTCTTTTTAGTTGAGGGTGTCACAAAACTCGGGACACTAAAATATCGCGGAGTCCAAAGACACACCGAGAGTCTAAGAAAACTCTTTGTAGCAACTTCACAAGATGTGCGGGTTGTAATAGTTAAACTTGTTGATCGTCTTCATAATATGAAGACGCTTGAATACGTACCAAAAAATAAAAGGAAGAGAATCGCACTAGAGACTCTTGAGGTCTACACCCCTATTGCAGACCGACTAGGAATGGGTCGCCTTAAACGTGAACTTGAGGATCTGGCCTTCCCTTATGTTCATCATAAAAAATTTGAAAAGGTTAAAGAGCTGCTTTCAAGTAGAAGTAGGGTTGGATTAGAAAATCTTCAGAAAATACATAAGCGGGTTAAAAAGGAACTTGTAAAAGAAGGGGTTACAGATTTTAAAACAGAGCACCGTATAAAAGGAATCTATAGTTTGTTTAAAAAACTTGAGAGAAAAAACTGGGATATAGATGAGATTCACGACATAATTGCACTTCGCATAATCGTTCCAGATGTTGCCGATTGCTATAGAGTGCTCGGAGCAATACACAAAATGTGGACGCCTCTTCCGGGAAAAATTAAAGACTACATTGCATTCCCTAAACCAAACGGATATCAAAGTATTCATACAACAATTTTCACTGGCGCAGCCGGAACAATTGAAATTCAAATTCGCTCAAATCAAATGCATAGAGAAGCGCAATTTGGTGTAGCTTCCCACATTAGATACAAGCATGATGATGAATTCTCTAGGAAGCACGCCTTTGAATGGATTTCGCAATTTCTTCCCCTTAGTATTCGTGGCCTTACAAATAGAGGGAAACCAAAAAAAGATAACCGAATAACTAAAGTGGCCGGGTCAAAGCCAAGTGAAAGCGTGCCTAATTGGATACGTGAAATTGCAGATGGGCACCAGAATTTTGAGGGTGAGCATGACTTTAGTGAGGATATGAAAAGCGACTTTTTTAATCACCGCGTATTTGTCTTTACTCCAAAGGGAGACGTCATAGACTTACCAATTGATTCAAGCCCTGTTGATTTTGCCTATGCCATACACTCCGACATCGGCAATCACATATCCGGTGCAAAGGCTAACGGAAAAATGATATCTCTTGATACAAAGTTAAAAAACGGAGACATCGTAGAGATTATGACCAAGGAAAGCGCTAAGCCTACAACTAAGTGGATTGATCTAGCAAAGACAACTCTCGCAAAAAGGCATATACGCCAAGCTGTTGTTAACCAGAAGGAAAGGTAGTTCTAGACTGAAAAATTCTTTAGTGAATAGATATCTTCCTCATCTTCAAGTTTCTCTATTTCTTCTTCCGGCCTATCGTCAACCGGCTTTTCTTTTTTTTCGCTCTCCTCTTCTTCTTTTCTGTTTACAATTGAAGCCACTTTTCCGATAAAACCAGAGGCTTCGGTTTCAGGGTTTGTATTAATCTTCTCTAAAATACTTCTTAAATCCTCCTCATTAAAAAATTCAATCGTGAGCTTTCCTCCAACTTGTCTTGGTTGAATCAAAACCCTTGTGCCAAGTTGCTCGGTAAATTCTTTTTCAAGCTCTATTATCTCTGGTTTTAGGCGAAGCTCCTTTTTCCTTGAACGCTCGACTGCAATTCTTCTTGCTATAGCCTCTGCTTCACGGACTGTAAGTTTATTGTGAACTATTTCTTTATAGAGTGTTCTCTGTTCTTCCGGCTTATCTACTAGCATCATTATAGGACGCGCGTGTCCCTCTGTAATCTTCCCGCCCGCAAGAGCATCCTGTATGTCCTCTGGCATAGTAAGAAGTCGCACCGAGTTTGTCACATACTCACGGCTCTTTCCTATTTTTTTACCTATTTCTTTGTGCTTTAAATTAAACTCTGATGCTAATTGCTTAAAAGCTTTTGCTCGATCAATTGGATTTAAGTCTTCGCGCTGAAGATTTTCTATTATTGCAAGTTCTAGTTTTACCTTATCCCCTTCTTCTACTGTACGTATTATTACAGGGACTTGTGAAAGACCAGCTGTCTTTGATGCACGAAGTCTTCTCTCACCTGCTATTAGTTCATAGTCAACCGAAAGACCCCCTTCCTCTTTTTCAACCTCATGTCTTGTAACTACAAGTGGCTGAAGTACGCCATATTGGCGTATTGAGTCGGCTAAATTACTTATTTTGTCTTCATCAAACTCTTTTCTTGGTTGATATGGATTGGGTCGTATCTTATCTACCTCAACCCAGAAGATTGAATTGTCATAAAACTCTGCCATTGGAAGTTAGTATAACATTTGATTGCCTCCTCCTTAAAATACGCTACACTCATCAATGAGCCGGAGTGGTGAAATTGGTATACACGTACGACTCAAAATAGTATGCCGCAAGGCGTGAGGGTTCAAGCCCCTCCTCCGGCACTAATAAGGAACTCAAAGGTTTTTTCGGTGGATACAAACGGACGGCGCAAAGCGCCGACCAAGGATTTTTTGGCGGGAATGCAAGAGAATTCAGAATTTTTGGCGCGCTGGCGCGCACTGTTTTTTCGCCAAGAAGCAGGTGCGAGCCAAAGATTTCTTTGGCTTTGACCTTTTTCGCAAAAAGGTCATCATCAGAAGCAATTTTGTCCAAGGATTGCGCGTCTTTTAGCCAGTTTTGGAAAGGTGCGAGCCAATCATTCTACTTGTGTGAAAGAGAGGTCATTTCTTCTTCGAGCGACTTCTTTTCAGATAACAACTTTGCCTTTTGATTGCGATAATCTTGCTCATCAACAACTTGGTCTAAATAGCCATTAAGAAGTCGCTCTAACTTTTGTAAAATGACCGATAGTTTTGTTTCCTTCTCTTTCACACAAGCAGTCAAAGACGGGGTGGAATTTTTGTAGTCTTGCAAAGCAAGACGATTTAATTCCTCCGCCCAGTCTTTGGGCAAAGAAACTTTTTTGATTAGAGATGATAACTGCTCATCAAGTTTTTCCGAACGAAGCGACATTTCAGGACACTTCACCACCTTCGATTTTTTTGTGCAACGATAATAAACATAATGGTGAACATTGCCATTTTTCTGTCGCTTCGTTTTGTTTTCAGCAGTTATCATCATTCCACATGAAGCACAGGAAATTAGCCCGCAAAAAGGTTGCGGTTCGTTTTGCGGTTTGCGCTCGGGTTGTCCACGAAACTTCAACATTTCCTGTGCTTCATCAAAAAGTTTCTTTGAAATGATTGGCTCGTGCTTTCCTTCGTGGATTTCACCGCCATATTTGAAAAGTCCGATGTAAAAAGGATTGGACAAAATAAAAGACGCTTTTGTTTTTGAGATTCTCTTTCCGGTTCGAGTTGTAACGCCGGACTTCGCCAAAAATTCTGCAATATCCTCTAACCTTTGATTACCTTTCACATACCGCTCAAAAGCCAAGCGCACAATTTTTGAACGCTTTTTGTCTACGATAATCGTTTTTGTCCGCACATCGTTCAAATATCCTACCGGCGCTTGGCTTGGGAATATTCCCATTCTCACTTTTTGGCGAAGTCCTCGTTTTGTATTTTCGGAAAGAGAATCTACATAGTATTTGCTTTGGCCGAACGCCATGTTTAACATGAATTTTCCCTGACTGGTGTTATCGCACCAAAAGGTTGGAAACTTCAAGCTCGCAAGTCTCCCTGTGTCGAGGAGATAGATAATGCGACCTCCGTCCACCGAATTGCGGGCAAGACGATCGGGATTCCATGCTAGGATATTTCCGCCGTTCTTTTCTATCTCATCCATACTTATAGGACTAGCTCCTATAACGGTCTGCAGTGCGACGTACTTTTTGACAATACTTGTATGCAGGGGATATATTACAGACAATACCGCTCACGTACTGCAAGCGTACTTCAATGGAAACGGCGGCCGATAGGCCGCCGTCACTCTTATTAGCTTTAGAATTATTTATTCTTAAGATAATCAATCATTGTATCTGCGTCGCTTACCTCGAAGGGATCGTCCGGACAATCATCAGAAAAACCGGGTTCAACAAAAGCCTTTTTAATTACTCCGTCCTCAATGTAGAGACTATAACGCCAAGAGCGCTCTCCAAAGCCAAGATTGTCTTTCTTTACCATCATCCCAATTTCTTTGGTAAAAAGCCCCGAACCATCCGGAAGAAGCTTTACACTCTTTACTCCTTGGTCCTTTCCCCATGCATTCATCACAAATGCGTCATTAACACTAAGACAATATACTTCATCTACTCCAAGGCCCTTTATTTCATCATACTTACTTTCATAGCCAGGTAGATGAGTACTTGAACATGTAGGAGTAAATGCACCAGGAAGAGCAAATATCACAATTTTCTTATCAGCAAAAAGCTCATCGCTATTTATTTCTTTCCACTGAAACTCCCCTCCTCCGTCTTGTACGCGGGTCTTAAAAGCCACAGATGGAGCTTTCCTTCCTTCTAATTCTTTACTTTCCATATTTTTTATTCAATTAGAGTTTTAAGCGAATACACTATATCATACCAAGTCATGAGAAGGAAGAAAAAACAAAAAATTATTGTGATTGTAGGTCCCACAGCATCTGGAAAAAGTGACTTGGCAGTTGAAATCGCGCGCAAGCATAGCGGTGAGGTTATTTCCGCTGACTCACGACAAGTATATAAAGGCCTTGATATTGGAACCGGAAAGATTACTAAGAAAGAAATGAAAGGGGTGCCACATCATCTACTTGACGTTGTAAGTCCTAAAAGAGTGTTCACAGTAGTAGATTTCAAGGAAAAAGCTGAAAGAGCTATCAAAGACATTGCGTCACGAGGCAAACTACCAATTATTGCAGGAGGTACGGGGTTTTACATACAAGCCTTCATTGATAACATTGATTTCCCTGCTGTACCTGCCAACAAAAAGCTGCGCGAGAAACTAGCTACAAAGAAAACAGAGGAATTGTTTGAAGAAATCTCGCGGCTCGATCAGGATCGAGCCGCGAGCATCGACCCAAAGAACAAGCAACGGCTCATTCGTGCAATCGAAATAGTACGAACACTTGGAAAAGTGCCAAAAGCAAAGCAACCAAGTAGATACGATGTGTTAATGATTGGAATAAAAATAGATAATGAAAAATTGCGCAAGCGTATCGAAAAACGCTTGAAGGCACGCATGAAAAGAGGAATGATCGCTGAAGCTAAAAGACTTCACAAAAAAGGCCTCTCATATAAGCGAATGGAGGAGCTTGGTCTTGAGTATAGATGTCTTGCAAAATTTCTTAGAGGCAAAATCACAAAAAAAGAGCTAGTAAGAGAGATAGAGATAAAAGATTGGCAATACGCAAAGCGACAAAAAACGTGGTTTGAGCGAGACAAAAGAATAAGATGGTTCCCACTCGCAGAGCAAAACAAAATTATAAAATTGGTATTTAGTTTCTAAACACTTGGAAATGTTCTTTCTCGACAGATGGCACCACTAAAACGTTAATGTTTGGCTGTAGACGTTGGTCAAACTTTAGTTCAGCTCTTCTGTCACCTGTTGGGACAACATAAGTAATTCTAAGATCATTCACCCGAGCATTTGCAGCAAAGTCATTTATGTTATTTCCAGTTTTCTCCGAAAGCTCTATATGAGTGCATGTTCCAGATTCAAAGCAGCTATTAAGCTGCCCGGTCTGAAGCGGAACCTCAGACACACTCCAACCATTTGAACCAGATGGAAATGTTGTATTTAGTGTTTCAAGTCGTGTATTTAAAACATTATCACACTGCTCACAAAATTTGGGCTTAGGTGCAGGAGAACGAGCGCTCACCCCACTGGAAGAACTTGGAGTTTTAGAGTTTGAGTCCTCTTGATTTATTAAATCTTCAAAAGAGCAGTTTATACTTACCCAAGGCTGACCTAGACCGCGAGTGTTGTTTGTAAGTACTTTTATTATCGTATCCACTAAAAGCCAAGCGGCAAATACAACGATGAGGCCAATGAATACTTTCGCAAACATTCCTTTTGCAAAAGTTATACGAGATTCGTTTCCCGCATTTGCCATAAGAATTATGCCAGCTATAGCAAACATAAGTGCCGAGACGATAATTGCGAGCCCAACAGTAAACTGAAGCACATTGTCCGCCAGTTGAAATATATGACAAGTTCCGCAATCTTTCCCGTCACACGGGACAATACCTCCTTTTAGGATCTGGGCACTCGCAAAATCTGGATAAATTACAATAGCTAAAGCAAGAACTGCTCCAAGAAGAACTATCGAAAGAGGGGCTACTAATCTCATTTGTATATCCTAACACGCAAAGGCTACTAACATTGACATAGGTGTTAAAAATCTATACAGTACGATGCATTATGTCACAGGATAGACTTATAAAATTAGTTTCAGAAGGTGATGATAAAGGTGTCGGGAAAGGACATATTTATTACACCTCTAAAAATAAAAAGCGTGTAGAGCGTAAAATTGAGCTTCAGAAATACAATCCAGTAGCAAGAAAAAAGACCCTCTACAAAGAGTCCAAGAAATAGTAGGATATTCCTACTGGGTCCATAAGCTAATTGGTAAACTGTCGGTCTCCAAAACCGATTTTCCAGGTTCAAGTCCTGGTGGACCCGCTAGGGTCAAAAAGAGCAGGTTTTCCTGCTCTTTTTGATTTCTTACTGTCACCAGGACTTGAAAGGCACAGCCGCGCCGAAGGAAGAAGCGGCGAGCCCAGACGAAAAGTACTTAGTAAAATTGAGTCCATAAGATGAAAATTTTACTTAGTAACTGGTCGTCAAGTCCTGGTGGACCCGCATCGTTTAACTCTTGAATTAACTCTATAGTTAATTCACAATGTGCGCCGGGCAGGATTCGAACCTGCGTAGGGCACGCCCGGCGGATTTACAGTCCGCTGCATTTGACCACTCTGCCACCGACGCATCTTGAACTGCGTTATTCTACAATATCATCAGTTTGATGCAATATTTAGTTAAACAGCTACTGCAGTTTTCCTTTTAGGCACTCTCTTTCTTGATACAGTCCTTTTCTTTCTAACGTCAAAGATAAATTCGCCGTCCTTTAGTCCAACAGTAATGCTGCCACCTTCCATAACACCTTTTGAAACCATCATGCTCGCAATTGGAGTAAGAATTTTTCCCTGAATAAGGCGCTTTAGAGGTCTGGCGCCATATTGCGGGTTATATCCTTCTTTTCCAAGGTAAGAAAGAACTTCTGAAGATATGTTTAGCTTTATGTCCTTTGAAAGGAGTCTCTCTCGCACAATGTCAGTTTGAATACCCACAATTTTTTCAATTGCCTTAGGTGAAAGAATATTAAATACAATTATTTCATCAAGTCGGTTTAGAAACTCTGGCCTGAAGAAATTTTTGAGAGATTTCATAACCTTAGCCTTTGCTTCGTCATACTGGCGTGAGTCAGTATCTTCGCTTGAGCTAAATCCAAACTTAGCCATGCTATCTATGTGCTCTGCACCGATGTTAGAAGTTAGGATTATAATCGTGTTTTTGAAATTAACCTTTCTTCCCTTCGCGTCAGTTAAGTGCCCGTTATCTAGGACCTGAAGAAGAATATTAAATACTTCAGGATGTGCTTTCTCTATCTCATCAAAAAGAAGTACAGAATACGGGCGATGTCTTACAAGCTCGGTAAGAGAACCTCCCTCTTCGTGCCCGACGTACCCTGGAGGTGCACCTATAATCTTTGAGACAGAGTGTTTTTCCATATACTCAGACATATCAACTCTGATGAGAGCCTGCTCGTCATCAAACATAAATTCAGCAAGAGCCTTTGTCATTTCTGTTTTTCCAACTCCTGTAGGACCAAGGAATAAAAATGAACCAATAGGCCTGTGTGGGTCAGAAATCCCCGCACGTGAACGCTTAACCGCGTCTGAAATTTTCTGAAGCGCTTCATCTTGCCCAACTATTCGCTTATTTAGCTCATTCTCCATACGAGAAAGTTTCTCTGCTTCTTCTTCAAGCATTCTGTAAACTGGCACACCGGTCCACCTTGAAACCACAGCCGCAATGTCTGCCTCTGTAATTTCCTCTTTTAGAAGCCTTCTTGAGCTCTGAAGCTTCTTTAGTCTTCGCATTTTAGATTCAAGTTCTTTCTCAAGTTCAGGCACTCTCCCATAGCGAATCTCCGCTGCTTTTGCCAAATCTGCAAGAGCCTCCGCACTATCAGCGCTTACTCTTAGCTCATCTAACTCTTTCTTTATCTCTTTTATAGATGTAAGGGCTTCCTTTTCATTAGTCCACTTAAGCTCAAGCTCTGAAGTCTTTTCTTTTAGATTTGCAATCTCTTTGTCAATTTTCTTGGTTCTTTCCTTTGCTTTTTTATTCCCAGCCTCAACGTCTTTTTTAAGAGCTTCCTTCTCTATCTCAAGTCGCATAGTCTTTCTATGCGCGTCCTCAAGCTCGGGCGGTTTGTTCTCAAGTGAAATCCTTAGGGAAGATGCCGCCTCATCTATTAGATCAACCGCCTTGTCTGGCAGAAATCTGTCAGTAATATAACGACTTGAAAGACTTGCGGCTGATACTATTGCGTCATCTGTAATTCGAACTCCATGGAAAAGCTCATACCTTTCCTTGAGCCCTCGTAATATTGAGGTAGTGTCCTCAACGCTTGGCTCGTTAACATGGACAGGCTGAAAGCGCCTTGTTAACGCAGGGTCTCTTTCAATATATTTTTGGTATTCCTTTAGTGTAGTTGCTCCAATTACCCTAAGCTCACCGCGCGCAAGAGCAGGCTTTAACATATTTGATGCATCCATCGCACCTTCTGCAGCACCGGCCCCAACAAGAGTGTGTATCTCGTCAATAAATAAAATTACTTTGCCGTCTGAGCGTTCAACCTCTTTCATTATATTCTTTAGACGTTCCTCAAACTCACCTCGGTATTTAGTTCCTGCAATAAGAAGTCCTATATCAAGAAGTACCAACTCTTTCTCCTTAAGAGACTCCGGCACATCGCCACTTGCCATTCGAGCGGCAAGACCTTCTGCAATTGCAGTCTTTCCTACTCCAGCCTCACCAATGAGAATTGGATTATTTTTAGTTCTCCTTGAAAGGATTTGAATTACACGTGTAATCTCATCATCTCTTCCAACAACTGGGTCTAATTTATTTTCAGAAGCTAATTTCGTAAGGCTCCTTGCGTAACGTCCAAGTGCGCGCATCTGCTTTGGCTGACCAGCCTCTATATCATCACTTTCCTTTATCTCCGTTAAAATCTCTGTGGCAACTTGTCTATCAATTCTAAATCGAGAAATTACCTCTCTAGCTGGCCCAGGATGGTCCAATATTGAAATAAATAAATGTTCGGTAGATATAAACTGATCTCCAATACTGTCTGAGACCTTCGCCGCATTTTCAAGGACCTGAGCTAATTCTGGCGTTAGATAAAGCTGATATGAGGGCGATAGAACCGAAGCGGCTTCTGGTCCCTCAATAGCTTCAAGAAGTGAGTCTGTAAGCAAAATGGTATCAATATCTAGTCTTTCAAGAATTGATAAAACTATGCTTTCTTCCTGAAGAACCAAAGCGGTAAGTAAATGGAGTGGGTTTACGTGGTTTTGCCCACGCTCAATAGCCAGCTCGTGTGCTTTTCGAACTGCTTCTTTTGCTTTAGTTGTAAAATTGTTAAACGGAGTCATATATAATTTATATTTTAAAACCCTAGAGAGGGTTTCTACTCCTCAAGTACTACCTCTGTAGCTACCCTTATCTGAGACTGTATTACTTGAATCGGAGTAAATGCTCCCTCTCCGTCATCTCGACTTTCAAATGTACTTATCCCAATAACCTCTCCAAATATATTTATTAGGGGGCTCCCTTTTAGAACACCATCGCCGCTTACAGTTGTTGCAATAGCATTAAGTACGGATACAGTTTGAGTCTCTTCAATTACCCCAACAGTGTTTTCGTCATCGCTTGAGATAGCAACTTCTTCCTCATTAAGTCCTCCTATTATTCCTGTTGAAACACTTGTCTGATTCTTTCCGGAAAGAGCAATAACTGTTTGCCCAAGCTTAAGTGCGTTTATGTCGCTAAATCCGATCGGTGAGAGCTCGAGAGACTCTTCAGAGACCATTTTTAAAAGAGCAGTTGCTTCTTCTGCGCTGTTTTCAAGAATCTCTGTATCAATGAGACTTCCGTCTGAAAGCTCTACCAAGTAACTTCCTCCCTCGGTAACAATTGAACTATCAGTTGCAACAATCCCGTCGTGGGAAGCTATTACTCCAAGTCCTGAAAATACTTTCCCTCCTTGACCATAGATTCTTACTAGGGAATCTTTATTTTTGGCAATTGACTGCGGAATAAGGTCTTCTTCTTTAACTACAGTTGTAACTTCTTTTGTTATTATTCCTGCGCCTTGTGATTCCCCTGGAACTACACGCTCAACCGTTCTCTCTACTACCCTATTTATAGTTTGAGTCACCGCTGGTGGAGCTTGGTCAAGAAGCGTTACCGTCACAATCCCAGTCGCTATTGAAGTAACAAAACTCACCAAAAGAGTGAGTAGTACAGTTTGCGCTTTGGTTAGTTGTTCAATGTCCATATGTGCTTAAATCATAGCAGAAACTAAGGCTCTATTCCAAACCAAAACTCTACTATGTGCAAAAACAGAATATAATGAAAATACTCACCTGTCAAATTTTTTAAGGAATCTCTGGATCGTTTTTATTGTGTAATCTACGTCTTTTTTAGTTGTATCTTTCCCTATTGTAAATCTGATTGGATTTAGGTCTGTGTCTCTGATTGAAGAGACTACATACGACGAGTTTTCATTATCGCTTAGACATGCGCTTTTTGTTGAAGAAGCTATGCCCTCTTTATCTAAATAAACCACAAGAAACTCTCCATCAATCCCTTCAATACTTATATTTACATTGTTTGCAATTCTATTTTTTTTGCTTCCGTTTATACTTACTCCCCACACCTCTCTTTCTAGACTTTCTATAAAATGATCTCTGATCTCTTTAACTTTCTTAGACGATTCTTTTTGTTCGTCTTTTGCAATAGACATTGCAGTTGAAAGGCCGACAATAAGCGGAACATTTTCCGTGCCGGGGCGAAGCCCACCTTCTTGGCTTCCTCCTTCAAGTATTTTATTTATTTTTACATCACTTCCTTTAAATAGAATCCCTACACCTTTTGGTCCATTTATTTTCTGTCCATCAATAGTTAATAGATCAACTCCAAGATAGTGAGGTATGCAATTTAAGTACAACGGGGCCTGGCTTGCATCAGTATGAAATAAAATTCTAGTGTTGTTTTCCTTTTCATACTCTCTTGTGACTCTTGATAGCTCACTTATTTTTTGAACAGTACCAATTTCGCTGTTTACATACATTACTGATATTAGAATTGTATTTCCCCTCAAAGCCTCTTCTAGAGTCTCCTTGCTTAAAAGACCTTCTTCATCAACATCAAGATAAGTTACGTTAAGCCCCTCACTTTCAAGTTTCCTAAATACATCTAAAACTGACGGATGCTCAATCTTTGTAGTGATTGCGTGTAAATCAGAAAGAGCTCTATTCTCGCTCGCTTTGCTTATTGCGCCTGAAATCGCCAAATTATTTGACTCTGTTCCTCCGCTTACAAAGATTATCTCGTCTGGCTTCACGCTAAGGGTGCAAGCAATTTCTTCTCTTGCCTTATTAACAGCATCCCTTGCGGCTCTTGCCTCTTTATGAATTCCTCCAGGATTTCCGTAGCAAATATTCCAAAACGGCTTCATTGAAGCGACTACTCTCGGGTCAGTCTCGGTAGATGCCGCATTGTCCATATAGATTCTCTTTTTCTTTAGTAAATTAAAAGCTCTCATTGTCGGTATTTTACCATCACACCTTTTCAGAAAACTTAAATATATGCAACCGAGTTACTTGGTTCCAAAAGGTGTGGTGGTTTACATATCTTGACCGTTTTGCAAAACTGTACTGTATCCGTATAATGCGATATATCCTCTTATGCCCGAGTTCCCTAATATTGATACCGAGATATTAATCTATGTAACTCTAGGTATATTTGCATTGCTTCTTTTGTGGTTTGTACGAATTGAGACAAAGCTTCGCAGATTTACCAGAGGAAGTGATGGCAAAAACCTTGAAGGAGCAGTGAGAGAGCTTTCAGGTGGTCAAAAGGAACTTGAGAAATTTAAGGCTGAGATGGAGAAATACCTCACAAACGTTGAAAAGCGTCTACAAAAAAGTGTGCGAGGAATAAGCACCATACGTTTCAATCCGTTCAAAGGAATGGGCGCTGGAGGAAATCAAAGTTTCTCTACGGCATTTCTAAACGAAGACGGAGAGGGCGTGGTCCTATCTACGCTTTATGCAAGAGACAGAGTAAGTATGTATGCAAAAGCTGTTGAGAATTTCTCTTCAACACACGAACTTACTAAAGAGGAAAAAGAAGCAATTGAAGAAGCGAGGACGCGACTTCAGTCCTAACATGGAAGGCTTATGGAAAAAACAGGAAATAAAGAAAGACCTCCGGTCATTGTTATCATGGGACACGTCGATCACGGTAAGTCGGCGCTTCTTGACTATATTCGAAAGACAAACGTTGTAGAAAGCGAAGCTGGAGGAATTACCCAGCACATATCAGCGTACGAAGTAAATCATAAAACCAAAGAAGGAAAAGAAAACCGTATTACGTTCCTTGATACTCCTGGACATGAGTCCTTTGCATCAATGAGAGAGCGTGGTTCCCGCGTAGCTGACATTGCAGTTCTTGTTGTCTCCGCCGAGGAAGGGGTAAAAAAACAAACCCTTGAAGCGCTCTCTTCCATTAAAGAGAGCGGAATTCCCTATATTATTGCGATAAATAAAATTGATCTTCCGGGTGCAAATATAGATAGAACAAAAGACAATCTGCTTGAAAATGAAATTTATCTTGAAGGCCTTGGAGGAGATATTCCCTGGGTAGCTATTTCAGCAAAAACTGGGGTTGGTGTCCCGGAGCTTCTAAACACGATGCTTTTGGTAGCTGAGCTTGAAGAGCTAAAAGGAGATGGAGAAATTCCAGCAGAAGGAGTAATCATTGAATCGGAGCTTGATCCTAGAAAAGGAATTTCAGCTACTCTCGTAATAAAGGACGGCACTCTTAAAGAAGGTATGTGTATCTCCTCTGGTGACGCCATGTCTCCAGTCAGAATAATGGAAGACTTTACGGGTAAAAAAATTAAGTCAGCAACTTTTTCAAGCCCGATTAGAATAATTGGATTTAACAAAATTCCCCAAGTTGGCACAGAATTTAAAGCCTATGATTCTAAAAAGGAGGCTGAAGCGGCATGCTCTACGGTTGATACAAGAGCGGTTGAAAACATTGAACTAGATGAAGATGACGAAAGAGTTGTTATCCCAATAATTCTAAAAGCTGATGTGCTCGGCTCAATTGGTGCTATAAACCACGAGATTGAGAAGATAAAAAACGAAAGAGTGGTAATACGAGTTGTTCAAGAAAGTGCTGGAGATATTACAGAAGGAGACGTGAAAGTGGCGCTTGTATCAGAACACGCTCTTATCATCGGCTTTAATGTAGGAGTTGATAATGCGGCCAAAGAGCTAGCTCTTCGCCATGAAATTGAAATTCACACTTTTGACATCATATACAAACTAGCCGAGTGGCTTGAAGGCGCAATAAAGGAGCATACTCCACAAATTGAGACGGAGGAATTATCTGGTTCAGCTACTATCCTTAAAGTATTCGGTAAAACTAAAGGAAAACAAGTAGTGGGAGGACGTGTCAGCAGCGGAGCTTTATCCGTCGGAAACACAGTAATGATAAAAAGGCGCGATAACGACATTGGCGAAGGAACTGTCACCAACCTTCAGAGCGGCAGAGCTGATGCGAAGAAAATTGAAGAGGGACAAGAATTTGGCGCTCAAATTGAATCAAAAATTGAGATTGCTGAGAAAGACTCTATTGAGAGCTTTATAGTCGTCAAGAAGTAATATAGTATGACGGACAGAAAGGATAAGACTGAAGCTTTAATACGCGAGCTTGCGGCTGAGTTTTTAAGCAGAGAAGCAAACAGAACAAGTATGATAACCGTAACCGGGGCGCGACTTACAAAAAACAAACGTCACGCTACAGTTTCCCTATCTGTACTGCCTGAAGAAGCTGAAGAACAAGTAATACATTTTGCAAGAAGAAAACGTTCAGAGTTTAAGGAATATCTTAAGAAAAGACTTTCTGCGTCAAGAATTCCATTCGTTGATTTTGAAATTGATCAGGGTGAGAAAAATAGAAGGCGCATTGAAGAATTATCAAATGAATAAGGCCTGGTAGCCAAGTGGTAAGGCAAGGGACTGCAAATCCCTCATCACGGGTTCGATTCCCGTCCGGGCCTCAAGCAAAGATTTACTACCTCTTTTGGTAGATAAATTTTTGCTAGTAGTTTTGGAATCGAAAGACGGACCCAGCACCTAACGCGTTAGGTGCTGGGGAGTCCTGGGAGGAGGTTCTTAGCGAACGTAGTGAGCTTAGAAACCTGACCCCGATTCCCTACACAGAGCCGGAGTGGTGGAATTGGTATACACGCTCGACTTAAAATCGGGTCCCTTACGGGATGCGGGTTCGATTCCCGCCTCCGGCACAATCTACTGTTGATTATAAATAGTGAAATCATACGATATATCGTATGATTTTGTTTATGCCTCATATTTCTAAAAGGAAGCCGGATGCTAAAACAGTTGCTGATTTAGAAAACTATTTGCTATCTATAATGAATAAAGCGGGCTCAAAAACTCGGCTAAGGATTTTTGGTGAATTGTTAACGGAGACAGAAAAGATAATGTTAGCCAAAAGACTTGCGATCATTTTCTTGGTTCGAAAAGGTCTTTCTCCTTACAAGATCAGTGAGTTGCTAAAAATCAGCCCATCTACTGTTGAACGTTTTGAAAAATCAATCGAGTTTGGGAGATACAAGAACACGTCAGATTGGTTATGGAAAAATAGTAAGGAGGGTTCGTTTGAAGCATTATTAGAGTCTATTGTTAAACTCGCTTTTACTGGGAAAACAAAATCCTTCAAAAAATTTATTGATGAGTTCTAAATCAAAATCATACGATATATCGTATGATTTGTATAAGTTAAATTTATTGATATTATCTCTGTGTCAGACCGCCTATAGCTCAGTTGGTAGAGCAACTGCCTCTTAAGCAGTGGGTCCTAGGTTCGAGTCCTAGTGGGCGGACAAGCGCAATGAAAACGTTTTGGCGTTTTTGTTAGCGAGCAAACTGCTTTGCTCGCGGCGCTTGCCCGAGCCGGAATATGTCGCTTTGCGACTATGAGGCGGGGTCGCGAGTACTTATGAGCGTAGCGAATTAGTAACTTGTGGCGACAAATATATGCGCGAGTGGCGGAATTGGTAGACGCGCTAGTCTTAGGAACTAGTATCGTAAGATGTGGAGGTTCGAGTCCTCTCTCGCGCACCAGATTAAAATACCGGCTTTTGCTGGTTTTTTGATTTGGTCTGAAGACTCGAAAGACGGACCCAGCACCTAACGCGTTAGGTGCTGGGGAGTCCGGGCAGGAGGCACTTACCAAAAACCTTACGATATATCGTAAGGTTTTTGAGTTAGTGAGCTGACGCCGAGTTCACAACGCACAGCTAAAGTAAGCCAATATTTGCGACCGAACCGGTTCGGTCGCAAATATTGCCTGCCTATCGGTAGACAGGGCTCTACAGAGCCCGCTTAAAACCTTGACTTTTAGCCGTTTTTATGATTAAATGCTCGGGACAAGTTCATTGACAGCATCAACTGTCACAACTCTAAACAGGCACTACGAAAAGGAGGCAGGCCATGTCTGCACTTACTCTGTTAACTGCCGGCGCTGCCATCGTGCTGGTGCCGGTGATGATTTTGGCGATTGTATATCTTCTCGCCATAAACGACATGTTCTGGACAATTCTTCGGGAAGGGCAAGCAAAAACCTTCCTGCAGGGCGGCCAGTTCTGGAAAATGATCATGTCCCTTGGAGGGCATGACTTCAAATCCGAAGGAGAGATGACCTCGCACAACGTGGATTACTGGGACATTACCGAAGTATCTCACGAAAGCGAACCTGCCTCTGAAGATGGGTCGGGAGATGAGGATTGGTCCTGGGAACTATTCCGAAAGAACTTCCTGAATACATTCCCCTTCCTGACCGGAATCAGATGGGTCGGTGTGTGGCCCTTCCAGACCGTCTACACATACAGCTTCACATTCGCCTCAATCGAACAACAAGCTGGGGAAGGTGGAGAAGTCAAAAACATGCTCAAGGTCACCGAACATGACGACCCGGGTATCGACTACATACTTGTGCAATCCGATATCTACGGGCACGTAATGCAGGGCATGGAGACCCAGTCCAACATGGAGGTCGATGTCATCATTGCGTTTCGTGCAAGAGTCATTAACCCGTACAAAGCACTTTTCC
>NZBM01000017.1 GCA_002687905.1 bacterium
GATGAAGTGCCACGTTGGCAGCATTCCAGTGGAACGCGCCACCTTTCTGATGCTCCTCGACTGACCAGCCGTCGGGGATGTGCGGATTGGCATCGCAGTCAATGATATGATCGGGGGTGATGATCTCAGCATGGCCGAGACGAACACGGCGCACTTGGGCAATGTTATCGCCCTCCGTGAGCCAGTTGATATCGGCGGCATCAGTGATGCCGTTGCGGGTCATCGCTATTTTCAGACGGTTTGCCAGGGCGACGTCGAACGTAAATTCGCTCATTTTGGTCTCCTATGCGACGTATGGTCCATAATCGGACGTGTGGTCGCTGTAGTTTGCTAAAGCCTTCCCGGGATTGGGTGCGCCGTAGCAGAAAAAGCCCAAGATTTAGACACTTTCTGCTACGGCAGACGCAAGTGTGTAAAGTTCAGTTCGAAACACACTTTATCACACTATTTGCTATATGTCAAACTCGCGGAGCACGGACTTATCTCACTGACTTCATGAAGTCAACATGATCAACCACATACTGCGCTAGCAGTGGTGAGGCTACAGAAATCTTTATCATTTTTTCCTCTGCTGACTTATTCATGACACATTCGTATAGATGCATCATCAAGGTTGTGCAGGCATTGCTATCGATAGTATCGTCTTTAAACATTGCATTAATGAGAGCGTTGTATCCTTGATAGCGGTTTTGATACTCACGAGCCAATCATTTCAAAGAAACTGTTTGATCAGGTGCAGGTGGTGCTGAAACAACGTGGCAAGCCAGAGCGAAAAAAGAAAAACGAACCCTTGCCACTCTGCGGACTTATTTCCTGCACCACCTGCGGCATGATGATAACTGGTGAACATAAATTCAAGCGGCAGAAAAACGGCAATGTACACGAGTATTGGTACTATCGGTGCTCAAAGAAAAACAAAAGAGTCAAGTGTACTGAGTCGTGTATTTCTGCCGCTTCGCTCGAAGACCAGTTATCATCTCTGATCAAAGCAGTTTCTTTGCCCGCAGACTGGGCAGTTGAACTGAATCGTATGGCGAAAGAAGAACACGTCACATCTGCCCAGTCTGCGGGTGCGTCCGTGAAAGAGAGACAGGAGCAAATTTCTACAATCACAATCAAACTAGAGCGACTTCTTAATGGCTACTTAGAGCAAATCGTTGACGAGCAAGACTATCGAAATCAAAAGGCGAAACTACTCTCCGAAAAGAAGTCGCTCGAAGGTGAAATTACCTCTCTTTCACGGAACGCGAATGATTGGCTCGAACCGCTACAGAAATGGATAAAAGACGCTTCTTCGCTTGCTGAAATTGCTTCTGATTGCGACCTTTTTCGTAAAAAGGTCGCTGCCAAAGAAATCTTTGGCTCGAACCTCCGCCTCGGCGGAAAAGCTCTGACTGTCACCGCAGACGACGCTCCAGAAAACGGCTCTGTTTCTGTCCCATCAGCATGGGCAGCCCTGCGGGCTGCCCATGAAGAAATCGGTCGAAGACCGCTTAGTTGTGTTCTGGTGCCCAGGACTGGATTCGAACCAGCACGTCCGTAAGGACATATCCCCCTCAAGGATACGAGTCTACCAATTTCTCCACCTGGGCCTATAATTTCTCATCAACTGTACTTAAAGCATCCTCTATTTTCAAGCGTTTTCGAGAAAGACAGACTACTTTTTTATCGTAATACATCTTTCTCAATATCTTTAGCGACTCTCTCTTAGCATATTTGAGAGCGTAAGTACTTTTCCGCTTGTCGTGGCTTATGTGTCCCTTAACTTTAAGTACTTTATCAAGCTCGTCTCTAAGCCAAAGAATATGCTTGTGGCTACTAGAAATAAACACAGTGTAAAACATAAAACTAGCTCGCCACCTTTTATCCCAATAAGAGTAAAAGGTACCATCCCCATCGTGATGTCCTCTAAGGAAATCGAAAAAATATTTCTTAGGTATTTCTATAGAGGTCAGTGTTTTAGTTTTAGCAGGGGTAAGTCCAATACTTAGTAGAAATTTATACAAAGTTACGTCGCTAAATTGCAATCTAGGATAAAGGTTATCACTATGCCCAGACGTTTTGTATGAAATCTTAGTCTCGATACCCAAGCATTTCTTAAAATTCTCCAATTGCTCTGTATCTATGGAAGTTAGATCGATATGTCTCCCGTCATTCAATAGACACCCGTCAGTGACCAACAAGCCGACCGCATAAGCTACGTCTGCAGACCACTTAATAGGCACCTTTCTTTTTGGCTTTGTACCCACCATTCCCCTCTTAACACTATTTGCCACAACTTAATTATAGCTCAACTACATAGCGTATACCAAATTGAATGAAATAAAAAAGTAGAAAGTATAGTGAAATTGAACTACTCCTTCTTTTCTTTTTCGTCTTTAGGAGTCTCTTCTTCTTTTACCTTCTCTGCAACTTCTTGTGTTTCGCCTTTATTTTCTTCTGGCTGCGCTTCTGCTTTACCTTCTTCTTTAGTTTCATCCTCCTTAACATCCGCTTTTGCCTTCTCTTCTGTATCACTCTCGGTAGATAGATCTACCATCTGCATTCTTCGCATTGCACGTCTAATTTCGCGAGTTACCTTATTTCTTATGTGATAAAGCTTTGCACGGCGCACTTTTGAACGCTTAACAATTTCAATCTTATCTATCATAGGGGAGTAAAGTGGAAATATCTTCTCTACACCAATTCCACCTGTGACACGGCGAACTGTAAAAGTACCTCCCGCTTCATTTCCGTGCTTTCTTGCAAGCACTAGCCCTTCAAAGGCCTGAAGGCGTGTCTTTCCTTTCTCTTGAATCTTCTGCCAGACACGAACAGTATCCCCCGGCTTAATGCCGATGTTTTTTCTGTCTTCTATATTTACTGGTGAAATTACTGCAGCTTCCATAAACGTACGGTACTCTAACACAGCTATTTAGGCTCGGCAATGCTTAATTCTTTAAGTGCCTTCTTAAAGTCACTTGGAATTGGTGCTACAAACTCACTCTCACCACCAGATGGTAAAACTACCCCAAGTTTATACGCATGAAGCGAAAGACGATTAAAACCAAGTGCGCATTCTCTCTTTGGAGCATAAAGTCTATCGCAGACTACTGGATAATTTATTGCCTTAAAGTGTGCACGAATCTGATGAGTACGTCCTGTCTTTGGAAAAACCGCAACGTAGCTAAAGCCGTCTGCCCTCCCTAATACCTCATAATCTGTTATTGCGTCCCGCATTTCACCACGTGCACCACGTTGTGCAGACCATAATCTAAAATCGCTCTTGCTTTTGCCAATCGGACGATCAATAGTGTCTTTATCCTTTTTCATCTCGCCATATACAAAAGCTCGATATTCCTTACTCGCAAACCGCTCCTTAAATCTCTCTTTTAAGTACTCAAATGCCTCTTGAGTTTTCGCAATTATTAAAACTCCTGATGTATCTCTATCAATTCTGTGGACTATTCCATGCCTATTGTCATATTCACCCACTCCTTCAACTTCCGGATACTTTTTAAGAAGCCAGTCTACTAGCGTCTCGCCATCATTTCTTCCATCAGAGTGCACCATAAGACCCGCCGGCTTATCTACAACAAGCACATCCTTATCTTCGTAAATTATTTCTATCTTATTTTCCATGCCTTCTTTCTCTTTCTTTGTATTCCTCTAATATTGAATCAAATTCCTCGCGAGAGAAAGCCGGCCAATATGTATCAACAAAAAATAGTTCCGAATACACTGACTGCCACGTGAGAAATCCTGAAAGCCTGTGCTCGCCTCCTGTACGAATTATTATGTCCGGATCAGGGATCTCTTTAGTCCACAACTCATTTTGAATATCATTTTCCGTAACTTCCTTACCTTTTTTAACTAATTTGTTTGCTACATTAACTATTTCGGCACGTCCTCCGTAAGAAAGAGCGGTTGAGAGAGTGTATTTTTCGTTTTTCCCAGTTTCTTCCTCTGTTCTATTCATTAACTCTTGCAGGTCTTCTGGAAACATTGATCTTTCTCCTGGGAAAAGTATTCTGATTTTTTCTTTTTTTATCTCTTTAAGTTCATTTTTTATAAAAGTACGAAAAAGATCCATTAGATAGGAGACTTCCTCCTTGGAGCGATTCCGATTTTCAGTTGAAAGAGCGTAGACAATTAAATGAGGGATTCCAGAGTCTTTATTCCATCCTATAACCTCCTTTAATTTATTTGCCCCTCTACGATGCCCTTCAAAAGTTGGCAATCCCCGCTCACGCGCCCAGCGACGATTACCGTCCATTATTATTCCTATGGATTTTGGATTCATATTTATTAGTAGATAATTTTAAAACCCTGAAATTCCTCATTAGGTTCTCTCCAACTAACATCAACACGAAGGACTCTAGCAAGAAACGGGCCCTTGTGTAAATGCTCTATTAGAGTTTCTAAATCCTCAACTTTCCCTTGCGCCACCGCTTCAAGGGAGCCGTCTTCAAGATTTTCTACAGTACCACGAAGCCCTAACGAGCGGGCTTTTCTTTGCACAAAGTCGCGAAACATGACCATCTGAACTTTGCCTGAGACCTTGCACTTTATTTCTTTCATTTGTGGGCGCTGAGGGACTCGAACCCCCGGCCTACTCGGTGTAAACGAGTTGCTCTAGCCAACTGAGCTAAGCGCCCATTTCCTAAACATTATATAGACACTAGACTCATGATGTGGCCGAAAAACACGTTGTGTTTTTCTCTAGCCAACTGAGCTAAGCGCCCTGTAAAAAGCAGTATATATAAATTGTTATTTTATTCAATGGCTCTTTGCGGGGTCAAGTTTCTAAACTCGCTACACTCGTTAAGAACTTCCTCCCCGGGCTCGTCTGTCGCTTTGCGACATGACTCCGCCTGACGCAAAGGCACGGAAGCAAAGCAGTTTGCTTCCTAAACAAGTCTACCTTTGCGTCCCCACGAGAAATCGGTGTCAGCTCACTAAACCAAAAACCTTACGATATATCGTAAGGTTTTTGGTAAGTGGCTCCATCTCTGTGTACTGTCGCGCAGCACAAGCAGGCTGCCTGGGTAAGTTACTTTGCGGTCACCCGTCACTAAGTATTTTGTATCGTGCCTCACAAAATACTAAATGCGCTCGACCCCGGCTCATCTTCCCGCCAAAGCGGGATATGACTCCGCCTGACGCAAAGGCACGGAAGCAAAGCAGTTTGCTTCCTAAACAAGTCTACCTTTGCGTCCCCACGAGGAATCGAACCTCGATCTACGGCTTAGAAGGCCGCCACTCTATCCGTTGAGCTATGGGGACTTCTAAAACGTAGCAGAAAAATCTATTTATTTAAAGAAGGAGAGCTCCAAAAAGCGCACCAAGAATTATTACAACCGCCGCAATCGTAGCTATGCGAGCGTGCCTCTTTAGAATAGAAACTGCTCGTTCGCCGTATAGATGCGTAATGTAGGCAACAATAAAGTACCTAAGTCCACGCCCAAGTGCGGAGAAAATAATGAAGATGAGAAAATTCATTTTGAAAAATCCTCCAGCAAGCACAAAGACCTTATACGGAATTGGTGTAAACGCTGCTGTGAAAATTATCAAGGCAGAATTTCCATTAAATAGCCCGCCGATTCTTTCAAACTCCTCTGCCAAATTATAAAACTCAATTATTGGCACTCCAGCAATGTCATAAAAGAAGGCTCCTACAAAATAACCAAATGCTCCGCCAAGAACCGCAGTCACTGTAGTAAGCACTGCATAGTAAATCCAGCGCTCTGAATTAACTAAAAGAATCGCCACAAGAAGAAGATCGGGCGGAATAAATAAGAAAGACGACTCCGTAAAAGAAAGAAATCCGAGCCACCATTTAGCCCCCGTGCCATATGCACGTTTCTTAAACCACCTTATTCCACGACGTTCTTTTTTCTCTAACTCCTCTAGCTTATCGTCTAGTTCTTCTATCATTATCTTATTTTACTTCCAGGCTTTACTTCTGTACTTGGTTCAAGAAGTGAGAAGCTTCCATCATCAGAGCCAACTGCAAGTATCATCCCCTGACTCTCTTCGCCACGGATTGTTCTCGGTTCTAGATTTACTATGAACGGATATGATCTGCCAACAATTTCAGATTCTGAAATGTACTCTGCAATTCCTGAAACTATTTGACGCGTCTCTTCTCCAAAGTTAATAGAAAGCTTTAATAGCTTGTCTGTCTCTGGAATACGCTCGGCACTCTCTACTTTACCGATGCGTATATCTAATTTTTTAAAATCTTCAAAACTAATCATTTTTGTTATTTATCTTATCAAGATACCTCTGCAATATAAGTGCTGCTGCAGAGTCGTCCGTATTAATTCCTTTCGGCGCATCACGCCGAGCCTCAACTGAAGTTAGAAACTCCGGTTCAAGATGCACTTTTATGCCTTTTTTTTCAAGCTCTTCTTTAAAAGTTGTTACGCCCTTCATAAGAGCGTTGTCTTCCCCTCTAAAATCCTTTGATTCTCCAAGGACCACCTCATCAACATCTTCGTTCTCTATAACGCCAAATACTTCCTCAATGGCACGGGGAGAGCTCTCAATTATTTTATGTGGGAAAGCAAGCTTTCCTGAATCATCAGAAAGGGCCAAACCAATCCTTTTTGTTCCGTAGTCAACTCCTAGATATTTCATAAAACGAGCATAGCATACGTTGTTTTAAAAAATAGACAATGTGATAGAGTGTCCTCGGAGGGGTGTGGAGAATGGTATTCCAGCGGTCTTGAAAACCGTCGCGCGCAAGCGCTTGCAGGTTCGAGTCCTGTCCCCTCCGCAA
>NZBM01000018.1 GCA_002687905.1 bacterium
ATTTATTGACTCTCATGACACAAACTGGTACCTCTGGGTCTCAGTTTAAACGTAATGTCGGAGAGACGAAGGCTCAAATAGAAGGGCTTAGAGCATAATGGCTACACAGTATGTAATGCCGCCCTCATATAGAGCGGGTAGAGCTGACCCAAAGTTAGGAGCTGTAAGAGATGTTCTTGCCTTTTTAGAGTTTGTTTCAAGCCAATATCAAGAAGAACAAGACGCAGCTGTAAAGGATGCCCAATGGTATAATAGGCAGAATGCTGAAGACAGGGCTGACATACGAAGGGAAGAACGACTAGAAGCGAGGAAAATAGCACAAGAAAAGCGATTAGAGCAAAGACTAATAGACCAAGAAAAACGTAAAGTTGCTCCTGGTGGTGTTCTTGAGCAAGAATATGCTCTCAAAGCTAAGTATGACAAGACAGGTGATATAGAAACCCATAATAAAGGTTTGATGGCTAGTTATGATTTAGATGAGTTAGAGACAGACTCTGATGGCTGGATGTCTGTTAAGGCTGGCGGACTAAGTAGGACATTTAAAGCGGAGGCTGTAGAAGCATTAAAGAACGTAGTCGGAGAAGATGTTGGTGAGTATGGTGGAGAAAAATATACTACTTTAGCTACGGCACTTTCACATGGTGCTACTTCTATGGGGCCGAAATCATATAACATGACAAGGCATGTGATGGGAAAATCAGATACAGCATCTCTGTATGAGTTTCCTGGAATTAACGTAGAGGATGAGATAGATAGAAACTACTGGGCCGGTAGCAATATAGACCAATCACCTGGTCTATTTACTTCTCACGATGTAGAACAAGAATTAAAGAATTTAGCTAGAGATTTAGCAGAAGATTCTGATACCTCTCCTGATGCTCTTGGGAGAGCTTTTAGAGCTGGTCTTTCTAGTAATAAGTTTTTTATGGGTGATAAAGAGTTTCAAGATTATAAAGAGTCGACTGCGGGTGAGATTAGAACTCAGAAAACATTTGAAGAAAATATTACGGTATCGAGACAGGCTAGACGCCTCAGTACAAAAGAAGATGTTAAAAAAGACCAAGAAACTGCATACACAGCAGCTGACCAGCTTTTTAATTCTGTTGCTAATAATATTTTTAAACTTGAAACAGGTTTGGGTATGGTTACTACTAAATCCGCAGGTGCAAAAATAAATGCATTGAATAACCCCAAATCACCAACTTATGCTCCTGAATTATATGACGCTGCTAACTTTTTATTCATGCAGGGTTCTAATGTTTTTGAGCCAGGCAGTGACCCAAAACCTTATACATCATACGAAGAATGGTTCGGTAAATTTATGTATTTAGATAAGCCAGGTAGGGGAGGCTCCCCTTCAGTAGCTGAAAGATTAATGGATGCGATGGGAATGCAGAGTGTAACCCCTTTAGCTCGGGCAATGATTGAAGGTACACATTTTACTCAGACCCAGGGTAAATTTAGAAAGGATGGAAAAACGCTAACAGATGTATATGATTATACAATGTCTACTCCACATTTAGTTGCTAGAGCATATGAAGTATCTAGACCCTCTCAACCGTATTCTGAAGCAGACAAGGCCTGGGGGCAGTTTAAGTTTTCTCCATCATTTATGAAGATATTAGATGGAATGTCAGATAGAGGTGGCTTCAGCTATGGGTACAAGGTTAATGCTAATGGTCAACATTTACCTATCTTGAAGTTCGCTGATGGTGATGCAGCTGATAATTTTCTTCAAACTTTATTTACACGGTCAAGAAAGATAGATAAGAGTGGGAATCTAGTTAATCCAGTTTTAGAATCTGAAGTTACAAGATTTCATGAAAGTTGGCAGTCAGGATTAATAGAGTTTGAGTGGTAAACATGGGTCAAGGTCTAACAAAACAAGATAGCTTAAAACTGAAGTGGCAATTTCAGTTCAATCCAACTGTTGATGATTCTGGTGATACTCTAACTAAACCAGGGCCACTCCCACCATCAGATGATGAGCAAGTAGTTATCGATAGTGCTTTAAAGTCTCTATACGGGCCTATTTCTGAATACACAGATGCTGAAACTTTATACGATGCGTTTGCTTCTACCTATGGAGCTGGTAAAACCTCTTATGATAGAAATTTAACTGGCTTTGACCCTCAAGATTATGCTTCAGAACAAGGATACGGTAGTATCAGACGAAGAGCACGCTCTGTTCGTGGTGCTACATATGGTGAAGAACCCCTTAATCTTCTTCCTTCTATTGCAAATAAAAGAAATCGGATGATTCAATTTACTGGAGGACGTATCCCAGGGTATGAAGGATTTTCCAAATATATGGAAGGAGCCACAGGTAAGGCCCCTGATGCTTTTGCAGATTATTGGTATGATTTAGCATATCAGGAAGAACTTATGGATAGAATTAATATTGGATGGGAGACACAGGGTGTTGGATTGTCTCAACGTCCGTTAGTGATGCCCTCAATAGATTCATATCTTTCCGAATTAAAGAAGTTAGTTCCTGACGATGACCAAAGAGATGTTATATTAGGTGACGTAGAGAAGTCAGCATATATTCGTGCTAAAAGTTTATCTGCTGATTATAAAAAGAATTTGATTGAGGAACATATAACTCCCTCAATAGAAGCAGTTCAACAAAGACAAGATGTTCTTAGTTATGAGAAAGATAAAGAAAGTACTCTTGAGAGTATAGAAGATTTAAATAAGATGATTAGAGCTAAAAAACGTCTAGAGCGTACAAAGGCTTCTCTTAACAAGGTTAGCCCAACTAATTCTACTACATCAAGTCGCTCTATTGTAGATAAGATAGAAGACCTTGTCTTACCAGGGAATAGATTGCAAAGAGCGGTTGATGAAGATGCTAAAAGACAACTAGAACAGCTTGCAGTAGAGAAAGGGCAAAAAAAAAAGGCTCCCCGTAACAAAGGGCTCCCAGCAGAAATAGTAGACACAGGTATTCCTAATTTTTCTGGTGTTCAAACTATTAAAGTACATGAAGATATTGCAGATTCACTGGATAAAGCTATGAATGAATTAGATTCACAAGGAGTTGCTTTGCAGATAGAAGATTCTTTTAGATATAGAACCGTTCAAGCGGAACAATATGAAGCATCAAAGGGTGGCGTTAAAGCAGGATTGGTGGCTCATCCTGATGAATCTTATCATGTAAAAGGATTGGCTTTTGATTTAGCTCAAACTAAAGAAATGAGAGATGACCCAAGAGTAGCTGACGCTCTTACAAATGCTGGGTTTGTACGACCTAGAGATGATGAGTGGTGGCACTGGTCGATACAGGAGTAATATGCCTCAACAACAAACACAACAAGATGCTTTTTATGACAGCCTCTTTGCAAAATATAGAGAAGAGATGGAAGATGCTGTTGGAGCCCCTCTTAAAGTAGGCCCTAAGACTTCTACTAGAACCCAAGAAGTTATAGTTGAGAGACTGGTTCGTGAACGACAGGATGATGTTCGGAGAGCTGACGAAGCGCGTCGTGGTGTATATAGAGGGGGTATACAGGAGTTTGGACGACAGTTAATCGCTGGGACTCTAGAGAGTGCTACTGTCGCACCTAGTTTATGGGAAAAGTTAGGAGTACCTGGTCTTCAGAATGTTCCGCAATTAATAGAAGATGTAAAAGGAGAGTATGGTCATGGGACTATGATGGAGGATTGGGATGAGTTAAGTGGAATAGGTAAGGCTGGATATGGTATAGGAACTGGTATTGGTATGCTGGTTCCCTTTGGAGCTGCAGGTAAAGCTGTAGGTTTTGGTGTAGGTACCGTTGGTAGAGCCGCGAACCTTGTTGGAAAGACTGGTTGGGCTAAGAAGGCTGCTGTTAAGGAGATTACTGAAAGAGCTAGCAAGTTAACAGGAGGAGCTGCAGCCAAGTTAAGTGATGATGCAATAAGGGAGTCGGTAGACGTTGCTACGAAAGCAGTAGGTAAGCACGGATTAGCTAGGCAGTTAGGAGAAAGAATTGGGAGTGAAAATTTTGAACAGTTTGCGAAGCTTGATATAGTTTCAAAACTAGGCACGGGTGTCCCAAGAGCCACGGCTAATGACTTAGCAAACTTAGCCTTTGAAGCTGTTACTACTTTAAAACCAAGTAATGCTCATGCATTTTTAAATGCTACGGTAGGAAAGATTCCAGGTGTTACTGGAAGGATGTTATCTTCTTATTCTTACGATGCTTTGATTGGTGCAACTATGGGATATATGCGTTTCAATGCTGAGCATTGGGCAGACCATATGGAAAAGACTGGAACCGAAGGTTTTGGTACTTATGGAGCTTTTAAAAAGGAAAGAGATTTTCATGAGATGGTAGGTGAAATGGGTAATGAAGCATTTTGGATTGGTTTCCTGGGCCCTGTAAGAATGATTAGAGGAGGAACTTCAGGTTCTATTACTGCAAAGGGTGTTAATGTTGCAAGGCGTATGTGGAGAATGCGTAAACCTGTGAATAGAATGACTCCTCGCGAAGCACGTTCATCTCTAAAAATTATTGATGATGTTAGTGAAGGAGCATTAAAACACTCTAACATTCCTGTTATAGAGAAAGCTATGAGAGTTTCTGATAGTAAATCTCTTCACTGGTCTGACCTTCTTAGTGAAAAAGAAGTTTATAGTGCCCTTGAAGGTATAAGAGGCCAGTTTATGAGAAGGGCTCCAGGGTTTTTTGCTAGGGAGTGGAGAAAAGATATGATGGGTAGTCTTCCTAGAATGCTTATTGGCGCCACAACTATGAATCTACCTGCTATTAAAGAATTATATGACGTAACAGGTGGTGATATTGAACAGACAGCTAGAAATCTACCTTATACTTGGGGAGAATCTATTCCAGAAATAGCATCTAATGTTATAGTTGGGATGGTCTTTACGAAAAGAGGTAGAGGATTAAGAATGTTTGACAAAGCACCCAATGAGGGGTTTTTACAACATGCTGATGCTGATAGATGGGTAGGTGGACAGTCTAATATCTTAAAAAGAATGATTGCTGGTATGGAAAAAATTGGGTATAGCACCAAGCAAATTAGGGGATTGTCTGAACATCAAATGTGGGATTATGACCAATCCGTGAGGTATCAAAAGGGTATACGTGACTTCAATTTCCAAAATAGTCCAACCTATAAAAGGTTAAGAGCTATTGTTGACAGATACTCTAAAGAAACAGAGAAAGATATAAGAGAGGGTGATGAAGTTATGCCGTTAGTAGAGGCTTTTAGGAAGGCTGTTAACGCTGAGAGTGACCCAGGTGAAATAGAAAGACTGAACGCTGATTTTGCAGTTGCAAGAGAAATTATGGCGGAGCTTAACTATTACAGCACAAAAGAACTTGGTGTTAGAATGGTCACTGTAGACGAAGCTAAAGACCTCGTTAGAAGATTGGCTAGGAGTAAGATTAATGGTAGAGAACCTACAAAAGAATCAATAGTAAATGATTTAATAGTTTTATCAGAACAAACTTTTAATAATTCAGTCCAAGTACCTATTACGAAACAAAAATCATATATTATTAGAGTTTTAAAAGCTCTTGGATATGATGATGCTTTTACTGTTGACCCTAAAGGTAAAATAATATTAAGTGGTTCATTATCTCAGATATTTAGAACTCCTAAAGGTTCCTCAGAAGAAGCGTCATCTATATATAGGAATATTGATAGATTATTACAAGACGGCGGAAGAAATAGATGGGTTGAACACACTAAGAAAAAACAAAAATTTGATAAGCGTCCAAGCATGGAACAGGTGGAGGAAGCAAGAAAAATTCATGATGAGATAACTGATGAGATGCACAGGTTAGTCTATGGAGAAGATTGGACGAGAGAGAAAGAAGGGGGTTCTTTTGATGATTTTATAATTTCTGATACAGTTTTTGGGGTAGTTGCTAGAGATAATTTAATTTTAAGGCAGGGTAGAAATTCTGTATCTCTATTATCTCAGAAACCAGAATTAGTTGATTCTAGTGATGATTTAACTAGCGTTCAAAGGACTTTAGAAGATTTAAATACTACTCTTAGTGCTAGGTCAATTGAAATACGTAATTGGGATAAAGTTTCAGGACATGATGAGGCAATGCAACAAGAAATTGGGTTGTGGCTGACTAATGTAAAGAAGATACATAATATTCTTAATCCTAAACCTATACATAAGACTAAGGAAGTTGATGCCTTAGAGGTAGTTGAACTTAAGAAGAAGATGGACTTACTGACAGGTGATACTTTTATAGATGACGCAGCTTTTTCACATACTAGAAAGATGGCTATCCAACAATCTGTTTTGTCTATTGGCGGTATGGATGGGCAATCTGCTTCTAAAAAAGTTGGTATTCTATCTTTGTTAACGGATAGATTAATATCTGAAGACGGTGAAAGCCTTCCTGAGTATTATAATATTAAAAAGTTCTTAGACATGATGAAAGAATCTGGCAAGATTCAGGAAGCGGAACGTAAAGAATTAGATTTGTGGTATCAGAATGATATTGAAGGAGCGTTGAAAGATAGTGATTCATCTATTATTAAACTTAAAGACACGACTATTGTAGAATCCTCTCAAGAGGCTTGGTTAGATGCTTTGAGAAAATCTAGATTAGATGCCTTGAGTGCCAAGCAGTCCGATATTGGTAAAACAATTGAGGGTATTGCTGAGAAAACAGACAATACTATTGATAGTATTGCAGGGAAGTTCAGTACTTTTAAGGATGCTGTCGACCCAGATAAGGCTTTGATAGACCATTTAAGTAATGGTATGGATAGAACTAATCTCTTAAAAAGTATGATTCAACAAGCACTCTTCAATAAAGATATTGATATGTTTAAAGAGCTTTCAGAAAGAGAGGTATCTATTACTGAAGCCCTAGATAACTTGTCTAAGATGGAGCCTGGGACAGGCTATGAAGCATATGTTTTAGCTCTTGCAAAAGAACTGGATGCTCTCAATGCATTTGATAGGTCAAGAATCACGGAGAACGAAGCGGCTGAAATGCTAGACAGAGATGTCGAATCATCTACTGTTAGAGTCGACCGGGAAACTGGCAAAGAAGAGACCATGCGTATTACTACTGCCCAGTTCAGCATGAAGTATAATGTTTCCTCGGAGACGCTGTTTGGGTTATTTAAGTTTTTAAAAGATAGTAATCAGTTAAATATCTATTACGAGAGTTTTAAAAGCCAGGCTCCTGGATTGTTTTTAAAAGCAGATAAAAGACATAATCTGACTCCTTCGGAACGGGAGTATCTTAATGTGTATAATAACCTTATAGGTCTTAGAGAGTCCTATATCGATAAACCTTTTGAGTTTACTCCAAAGCAGATTGTTGACCAGATACTGCCTTCTTTAGAGATGATAGCGAAATTTAATTCTGAAAAGAAGAGAAATTTAGGTCAAATAGATGATTCTCAATTAGCGGATATACAAAAAGATATATTTACTGACTCGTATCAGTTAGTTCAGTCTCTTATCAATTCAAAGGCTGTATCTGTCCTTGAATTTAGAGACGGTGTATGGGATTTAAGTAAGACGGTTATGTCTGATAGAGATAAGGGATATCTTGCTTTGGAAAGTAATTTGCCAGGTATCTCTGGTCATATGTATTTAATGTCACAGTCAGCAAGGGTTAATAGAAGATTTCATAATTTCCTTACTAAAGATGTAATGGCTGAAATAAATAGGCATTTATCAAAGAGAGAAATAACGATTCAATCTTTAGAACTTGAACAGCAATTTATGAGAAGTGGTATAGATAATTTTACCGATACTGGAACTGTAGAAGCTCTTAATAGAGAATTAGTAGATTCTAAAAGATTTGTAAATGACCCATATCACATAATACCCATAGATGAAACAACTTCTGTTGTTGTAAGATTTAATGAGGTTACACAAAATGCTGTATCTGCAGCTTTTAGTCCAGGCTCAGATTTTTATAATAGGGTAGACAAAGGGTTTGGTTTAGACTCAAATCGTCAAATGAAACAAGTGATGGATGAAATAGCTGGAAAGACTAATAATATAAAGGATTTTGAAAGGGGAATTTTATTCATCAGACTTTATAATGATTTCCCTACGAGATTAGAAAATCATATTGACGCTGGAGGGCATGTTGATTTAAAAAGTACTAAGAAACTTTGGAAACGATTTGTTCTTACTCAACCCAAGAGTGGCGTTTATGGTACTGACAGGAATATACAATTTGCATTAGAATCATATAGACATTTTAGAGATGAGGGTTCAGAATTACATGGCCTTGCTCTTGAAGCTATGGAAAAATCATTTGCAGTACCTTTAAAAACGTGGGTTATTAATGATGATAAATGGTCTTCAAGACCTGACAATGATGAATTAAACCCTTTAGATGTTTTTGAGATTAAGCGTGCTCAACTAGACAAAGATGTTAGTAATGGAAAGATGACCGAAGCAGAACGGGTCGAGGTGCTTAAAGATTTGAAGTCTTTAAAGGGCAGAGGAGCTGCGGATGCTGACTGGTATGTAACTAAGGATAGATTTTTATCTATTCTTGGATTGTTTGGTATCAGGGATAGTATGCTTGTAATAGATGAGAATGGTGTTATTACTGGATTTAGAAGTGGTGCTATTAAACCCACTATTCATATTTCTGAAGTTAATGCAGATGGTAGTATGAGAGTTTTTATAGGAAAGACTGCATTTAAATATGACCCTGTTGTGGAACAGGTTTTACTAGATAAGAATGTACATGCTCTAACTTTTGCAAGTGCGGCAAAGATTTGGGATACAAAGGGAGCTATAGATAATGGTAGAGTTCAGCCTACAGAGCAGGATAACTACCAAAAACCTCCTACTAAAACGAGAGAGGAAATGAGGGATGCTGCTGGTGAAGGTTGGCGTGAAAATGTTATAGAAGGTATGAATGCTGAGGCTGTAATAGATATACCGTGGAAGGATATGAATTTCAAGCAAGTTTCAAGGGAGCATGTTGGTTCCCCTGGCCCTAATATGTTTGTCTACTTTAGTAAAAGAGGTATGGAAGGTGGAAAGAGATGGTTGAATATTGAACAGAGATTAGGAAGATTTGAAGAAAGTTTTCATAAAATGATTTTAGACCCGTTTGCAAGAACACATCTTGCTAGAACTATGATGGGTTTTTCAATAGAAGCAGGGGATAACAGCCTTGCTAGGACTGGTTTGGATTATATGTTAGAAAGAGGGGGCATTCTTATGGATGCATGGCAGCAACCCCATCTAGAAAGAGCTATGATTAGTTATTACTTAAATGGAGGAAATACATCGCATTATCCAATGCAATCTAGCTCAATGGATGTTATGACTGCTGAGCCTGGTTGGTATGATACTCCTGTTAGACATGAGAATGGTGGAGATATTAATGGGAATTTCCCAGTTCAAACTAGGTTCGGGGGCAAAGGAATATCTTCTTTTCTAGGAGATAAAACTCATGTTCAAGCTGGGTATCCCACTGTTGATGGACAGACTCATGACAACTCCAGGTCTAATTCTTCAGCGTTTATTTTTGACCATAGATGGATATCTAAAGAGCCTGGGCAAAAAGATGTTATTCGTACTGAAGAAGGGATGATATTTGAGAATGAACGAGGAGAAGCAATCATTACTTTTAGGGGTTTTCAGATTGAAAAAGAGGCTACTGGAGATATTCTTATAAGAAGGTTAATTGATATGGAAGAAGGTGTATGGAATCCCTTCCCTGAGACTGTGTTAGGGGAGGGCATCAGTAATATAGAGTTCAACAGAGAGTTTTTTGAAGGAGTGTATAATGATATTACTGCCAGTACAAATACATATGGTTTGCTGAAAGAAGCAATGAAAAGTAGCGATAATGAATTTGGTTGGACTAATGCTAATATTGAAGGATGGTTAAGGAATATGGGAATAGACCAAAATCTGTGGCCAGCTGCTTTTAGTGTTAGACAGCCTAGAAATGCTGCAGGGGATGTGGTAATTACAAAAGTACAGGAAGTTATAGACCAAAGACAAGGAAATGTAGAAAAGACTAACTTGGTAGACGCTTTAAAACATCAGGACGCTGATAACGACATGGATAAAAATACTACTTTTATGTCGGCTCCACACACAGTATGGTCTGATTTAGCGAGGTTATCTGGTAGGACGGTATACTCAGATGAAGCATCAGTTCTCAGAACAATCGGAGATAAAATTAATGAAAATGTTGCTTTGCTAGATGGTGATTTAATGAGATTTGCACAAGGCGATGTAATTGCTGGGGCATTAGTTCGTGGAAGATTTGTTAAAATGCATCAGACGATGAGCTACATTTTAAATATGTTCGGGTCAGATGATGCTATAATAACTGGTGTTAATGCAGGCGGAAAAGAGTTTAGGGTTCGTGTAAATAAAAATCCCGATGCAATAACTGGTACTTCTAATTTTATTTCACGGTGGGTTAAAGTTTATATTGATTTGTATAACCATACTCCTAAAGGAGAGATTCAGGGAACTGACTTTGTTACTAATAAAATGTGGGACATATGGTTTGGTAAAGGAGAAAGGGAGTCTTTACTTGAGTATCAAGTCAAGGATAGGGACGGTAACTATATAAAAGAAGAAGGTCTTGGTTTATTAAGGTCTGATTACAGTGCTGTAAAGGAAATGATGAAGGCACGTGTATTTAGTCCTATAGCAAAATTTTTGACATATAATAGAGGTACAGAGCAAAACGCTGATGGGTATAAACGTCAAGCAAGTTTACAACAAATGTCTTCTGCTTATAGAACACTTATGTATTCATTAATAGCACCAGAATTTAATGGACAAAAAACTAGTCAGAATTTTATAGAGGGTGGTGCTTTTAAAGATGTCTCCGCTGAGCCTGCTTTAACAAGAATGAGAGCCTATTTTGCTGAATCTAGCAATTCCTTTGATTATGGAATGAGGAGATTGCATGAAATTGAAGCTAAAAAGTATGCCGATATAAAACATGATAGTGATGGAATAGGGCAATTAATAGTTAGTATAGAAAGTGGAGAATTTGACACAGGACAACATGGTGCTAAGTTTAATAGTCAGATTCAAAATGCTTTGCACCATTATGTAAAAAGTGAAGGAGAGATGGTTGAGATAATTAATCTTGAAAGGCAGATACAGGCAAAGCAGGAAAGAATAGATTATCTTAATAGAGTATATGGTTCAAGTGCCGCTGAAAGCGCTGAAGGTAAAATAGAAACGAAGAGGATGGTGATATTAAAAGAAGCTAGAGATACTTTGGTAGCTGGGGTTGGGTTACATAAAGATTTTATATTAGGTAAGTATCGTGAAGCATATACACCTATTCCTCATAAGGGAGAAGGGAAAGACGAATGGACAAATAACAGAGGAAAGCCTGTTGGTGTTATTCACAAGGGGAAACTTCGTGAAGTTATACTTGATGGTAGAAAAAATTATAAGAGAATCCCTAAGAATGCTACTCTTATAGAGAGCCCAAGAAGGTATGTAGCTTCTGGTGAGGATACAATGGGTGCTTGGGTTAATCTTGATAGATTTGTTGGCCCTCCAGTTCTTGTAGATAAGCAAGGTGAATTTCAGAAAATGAGTCACGCTGAATGGGATAATACTCGCGGCGTACAAGCTGAATTGACAAAACGATGGATAGAAATATCTGATAGGTATAACATTCCTTTATCTCCTAAAGAGATAGGAGCAAGAGAAACTGAGAAGTTAAGAGCTATTCATCTTGTTGTTAATAATCCACAGTGGAAAGTATACACAGAGAACACAGGTATTCTTGGTAAATGGGCTATTATACAAAGGATGTTAGTACCGACAGTCTCTCCAACTGATATGGAAATATCACCACGTATTGGGTTATCCCAAAAAGCTGATATATATCCAAAACTTACAATGCCTTTAGGAGGCACAGTAGAGAAGAATGTCCTAGCATATTTAAATTTAATAAGAACTGGTGATGGTTTTGGTGAAGGTGTTATCAGTAAAGCAGAAGCTGATTTAATGCTTGAGAACTATGTTAAACATAAGAATCTTGGCTTTATAGCTAGGAATAATAAATATAGAGATTTAGATGTTATGGCTGAAGGAATGTTTGCTGGGGATGTTGAGTTATCTCGTCATCATTTATTTAGGCATAGACTTATTAACCAAGAAATATATGCATACAGAGAATCTAAGGAGAAGGCTGTAAAAGATGCTGCGAATATTCTTATTAAGTATGCTTCTGGTGAGGTTTTATTAGACCCTTTTACTCTTTATAGGGCTACTAAAGTAATGGAGCGCAAGAATATCCAGTCAAATCAAATATTTGGAAAGATGATACGAGAAGAAGCAGCTGGAGATTTTGGACAGTCTACAAGAATGAATTTTATTCATCCTTTAGATGCTGCGAGTGAAAGGGGTCGTTATTTTGGAGACCAAAGCACTGTTGATGAAGGAGTTAAAGGTATGGTGGAAAGAATATTTAGATGCGGGAGTAAGTAATGAGTTGGACTTTATGTAGCCCTTTATTTCGGAAAAAAGCAAGTAGAGCTATGTCTCAAAAAGAGACTGAAAAGGTATCAGAATCTATGAATCAAGCCGCTGCTGAGTATACAACTAATCCAGATTTAATGAAGTGGGGTTATTCCAATGATACTGAAACTTTTAATTGGCTTTGGAACAAATATGTTCATAAGGAACTAGACCTTGATGTTAATCCTATTAACGCAAGAGATGTCAGAATATTTAGAAGTGGTATGAAAGAGTTTACAAAGGATTTAAGAAAAGCAGGTAAAACAAGTTGGCTCGCTCCATTTAAAATACCAGCAGCTACAATGAGAAAGATGCCAGAGCTTCAAAAATTTCAGGATGACCTAGTTAGGGAGGCATCATTTTTTAGGAAATATAAAGTTCAGAATCAGCAGCACAGTGACCTTATTATAAAACACTGGGGAGACCTAGCAGCTCAGGTAGGAGGTAAAGCGTCTATTAAGGAGTTTCAGAGAATAGAGTCAGATTTAGATGCTATTTCCCATAAAATAGAGACTTCAAAAAATCCAACTGAAGCACAGTATCTTCAAAGAGAACAGTTAAGATTAAAATATTCAGAGTTTTTAGAAGGTGGTGCTAATCCAGTATTTAAGGATTTTGACCAAGTAATGCATGGAGTAGATATTGAGACTTTAGAAGGTTACACACCTGCTCAAAAAGCTAAGTGGAGAGAGATAGATACTTCCGTAAAAAAGATTAGAGAAAATGGTGTTAAGATTTTATCAAGTGCTCTAAATAAGGTTATAGATACTGCTAAGATGCTTGACCAGAGAGAAGGCTCATTTAGAAAACTTGAGGACACAATTAATCTTCTTAAAGATGAAATAAAATCTATAGAGTTTCAGTCTGAAATAGATAAAAGTGGGAAACGTCCTTCTCAAGCTGATTTTAAAGCTACTAGTGACTTAGAGCTTTTTGGTTTTAAAAAAGATGAACCTCTTTTTCTAAAGAAATATATGCCCCACAAACTATTGGGAATGGTCAAAGCAGTAAGAGATGCTAATAGGATTATGTTAGATGGGGATAAAAATAAGACTCAAAGAGAACTGATAGAGTCTGACTGGGATAATTTTAGAAAGTCTGTTGAAAGTGCCAAAAGTAGGTCTTTATTAAACGAAAATGTTTATTTCAGTAGAGACCCAAATTTCTTTTTTAGGGCTTATACGAATGAGATATCACAGTTTAATTTTCAGGCACATCTTGAAAATAACTATAGAAGACAAATTAATAAGCTGTTAGAACTATCTGAAAAATCTGTTAACGAGAATGATAGACAATTAGAAGAGGCGACAGAAGCTGTTATGAAACAGATGAGAGACGTTAAGGCTTCTCTCGTAGAAATAGACCCTAGAAGTGATACAGCGTTAGCTAACTTATCAAGATTAATTACATCGGTACAATATTTTAGATTAATGGGTGGTAATGTGCGTTCTGCAGCGAGAAATGCTACTCAGAGAATGTATGAATTTGTTCACTTTGGATTTACAGCTCATAGTCATGCTAGAAATTATTATAAAGGAGCATCTGGCACTGATAATAAAGCTATGGCTGAGCGTGAAGCAGAAAGACATGGATTGTTATGGTATATTGATAAGGGTAAAAGTCCATTAGCGCGGGCTACAGTACGTGCTGAAGGTACCAGGGGTGCATTAGCAGAAGGAAGTGATATTCCAGCTGGATATAAAATGGATACTAATGGTGTTCTAAGAAAATCAGATGCTACGGCTATTGCAAAAAAGGCTTCTGAAGGTGCTTCTGCTCTTGCTCAGAAAACTGGTTACTTACATAGAGTTGTAGAAGATTGGAATAGAAAAGGTACATTTGAAATTGCATTTGCTTTGTCTCATATGAATTTAAAAAATTCTCCTGATAGCTGGATTGCTAAACAAATGAAGGTAGACCCATCTAGAGCAAGAGAAGATGGTTGGGAGGATATGAAATCTAACTGGATTCAAAGGAGAGCAGGTAACATAGCTTATAATGCAGTTACTGACCTACACTTTGAATATTCTAAGTGGGCTAAGGCTCCTGGAATAAGGGGGCCAGCTGGTCAGGTTGTTGGTCAGTTCCTTCATTATAGATTTAGTTTGTTTGATTTAATGTCAAGGTGGTGGAAAGATGGTGTAAAAGCTATGAAGGCTGGTGATTTTAATAGAGAAGAAGCGTGGAGATTATACAGGCTTGGCATACTTCAATCTATGATTACAGGAGCTTCTGTTGGTATGGGTTTACAGATAACATCCTTAGTAAATAATGATGTCATATCAACAGCTGACCAGCTGTTTACATTCATGTCTGCTGATAGAGATGACCCTGAAGAAATGAAGAACTTAGAAAGAAAAACTTATCGTCAAGGTGCTTTGTCTTTTGCAGGCCCGTTTGTAGGTCATGCAATACAATTTGCAGAATGGAATAATTGGCTTGAATTAGACCATAATGGAATGCCTCAGCATCCTACTCAAACTATTGTTGAGACTGATGCAGATTTTACAAGGAAACAAAGATGGAAGGGAAGGTCTCTTATAAATTCTCAGTTAGCAAGAACAACAACATATACATTTCCTATTCTTGTAAAACAGGGAATATTGGATGCTCTTACTCTAGAGTTTGGATTATTTCCCAAACAAGAACTTAGAGATAAAAGGTCAGCTATGGGTCGCTTGGTAAGAGAACATATTCCAGCTGATGTTAGAAAGTTGAAACAACCATTATTTCCAGTCGGATGGGCTTTGCCTGATGTAACTATTGCAGAAGGAACAACTCCAAGAGCTATAAGAGCAAAAAGAAAGGGTGCATTAGCAGGCCCTGGTAAGAGATGGAGACCATCAGTATCACCATCTGATGCTGCTAAAGTACTTGGCTCTTTAGATTATATGCGAGGAGAGTCAACTCCTGGAGAAATACTTCGTGAAATACGCGGAGGTTAATTAGGTAGTGATTTGCCTTCTGCTTTTTCTCTAAGGACATAAATATATTGTATCTGTGAATGTATAATTCTGTATAGGTCATCCCACGTTTCTAAATCTTCATAGTTTTCTGATATTATTTTTGTAGCTATATCTATTTTAATATCTTGGGGTATCATTTCATTTAGTTCCATTATTTACTCCTTTCTTTTTATAAAAATCAGCTATTAGTATAGCATCAGCTGTGTATAATGTGACGTTAA